>PMUM01000227.1 GCA_003166855.1 Acidobacteriaceae bacterium
GACAGCAACCGCGACCTGCACATGCTCCAAGTCACGCGCGGCGCGGAATTTCCCATGGTCACCGTACGCACCCGTTTGCCCGAGTCCGCCTCCACTTCAGCCACGGTCAAGGCCGATCTCGATGTCCAGTTCGCCGGCCAGACTGCTCACTACCAGCAGATCGCTTTCGAAATCGTGAAGCAAGGAGACGAAACCCGAATCACGGGAACGATCCCCGCCACGCTCGTCGACTTCAAGATCGACCCACCCTCGCTCCTTACTCTGCCAGTAAAAAATGAGATCCCCGTTCGCGTGGAGATGACTTGGGGTCCGCAATGACTTGCGCGATGCGTGAATGGGCCGCCAGTAGGCAAACCGGACTAGCCTTAGTGGAAGCCTATGCCGTTGGAGTCAAGCGTAGTCTGCCGCCGCACTTGATCAGTGAGTCGCTGCCGGATCTCCGGTAGGCGCTGGAGCGTGATCCTGCGCGGCGGGTGGCCCCAGCAACTCCGTTAGGATCGGTTTCATCGCATCTGCCCACACTTGATACGTCCTGACGGTTGGATGGAGTTTGTCTGCGTTGAACATCCCATCGCGCAACCCTCCATCGCCGCCCGTCAGTTTGTCGTTGATATTCAGATAGCGAATCTTCTTACCGTCAGCCATCTCGGACAAACTGCGGTTGATCTTGTCGATGACCGGCATGAACGCCATATTGTCGTACCTCGGGAATATTCCCATCACAATGATCGTCGCCGCGGGCGCCTTCTCCTGAATCACTCGCAAAATCGCCTGCAACCCTCGCGTAACGTCGTCGGCATCCGCGGGCGCTCCACCCGGGGCTGCTCGATCCCCAAGGTTGTTCGTGCCGGCCAGCAGCACGACGACCTTGGGATTGACCCCGTCCAATTCACCATTCTCTAAACGCCACAGAATATTCTGCGTTCGATCGCCGCCCCATCCAAAGTCAGCCGCGTTCCACCCGAAGAAATTCTGTTTCCAGTTGGCCAGCAGCTCTGGATAGTCGAGGGCACCCCACCTCCTGGTGATCGAGTCCCCTTCAAAGTAGACGTCGATCCCCGACTGCTTCGCCTTCGCGAGCAACTGGGCATGGGCCACAAGAGAGTTTGCATCCGTCCGAAAAACCGGCTGATCGGCACGAAGTTCCCACGTCGTCGGGTGGTAGCCCAAGAATTTATCGGCCCACGGAATAAAGTATTTCCAGTTCGGCGCGTCCGTGTGGCCCGCATCATGTTGCCGCCACGCGAGCTGACCATCGAGAAGCCCCGTATTCACTGGCGGCATCTTCGCGTTGTGATAGTCCTCATTCACGCCGAGATCCTTCGCACCCAGGAGCCGGAACACTGCCCCTGCATCCACCGTCGCCATGAAGCTGCCCTGGTGGTCCAGCCACTTCGCATCCCCCATTTCAGGCACGCCATAGCTGATGAACGTCGGCCGCGGCGCGCACAGCGCAATCAGTTCGTTCGCGTCCACTGGCAAGTCGCTGGCGTTCTTACTTCCGAACGAAGCCTCAGCCGCCCCGTACTTCAGAAAATTCCCTGCCATCCAGTGATACTCGCCGGACCCCGTAAGGTTCTCCACCTCTTCTCCGAAATTGCGCCTGTGCGGTTTCGTGCCACCTTCACCGGACGAGCCCACCAGCACGACAGCAAAGCGCGGATCGAACGCCATGGTCACGAGCGCCGCCTTTCCATAGCGAGACACACCTTCCATGCCAACGCGCTTCGCATCCACGCTCTTGTCCGTCTCCAGATAGTCGAGCGCCCGCGACGCACCCCAGCCCCACGCCCGCAACGCACCCCAATCCTCAGGCTTTCGAGGCTGACCTTTATTTGTCAGGCCAATGATCCCCTTCGTCAGCCCCGCGCCGTTATCCGCCTGAATGCTGCTGGTATCGAGCAGCGCGTAACCCCACCCGCCGGCAATCAGTTGTTCCGTCGACGGCGGATCACTCCCCATCATCTTCTTAAATTCCGGATGGCTTGCGAGGAACTGCCGGATCGCCGCGCTGCTGAACATGATCATCACCGGGACCGGCCCCTTTGCGTTCCGGGGCGTGACCAGCGTCATCTCAACATCGACGTTGATTGCCACATGTCCGACCAACTGCTTCTCAACGACAGAGAAGACACCTGACATCGAATCGCTTGTACTCTTCACGGCCCATATCACCTTCGGCATGTTGGGCGGAATGCGGCCCACGACCTCGCGTTCGAAGTCTTCCACAATCTCCGGGCGCCGCTGCTTCCACCACTGCTCCGCAGTCGTGACCTTTTGCCCGTTCTTCAGCGTGAGCGCGTCGGGCAGATCACCATATGCATTCGCCTTCGCCTCATCGTAGTTGGCATGATTGGGCTCCTTCTCATTTCCGCTCGGCCCCGGGCGCAGCGCTTTGATCCCCAACTGATCCAGCATGTTTTGATGGTCTTGTTCGGCGGTCCAATTCGTGGGCGCCGATTGCTGCCCCCACACCATCTGACTGACGAAGAGGGCGATTGCAGCGAGCGCAACCCTCGACAGCGCCTGCTTCGAGCGCGTGGCAAAAATCATCTTTAGACTCTCCGACGAGATTGCCCTGAATTCTCTCACTACTTCGAATTGATATACCTGGGTCCGTAAATGTGCTACATTCCTGGACGCGCCCGCGTCCGCTTCTGTGGTGGGGTTCCACAGGGGAGGAAAGATTGCCTAGAGTTTTGCTGACAACCCGTTGCCGCGACACCGGCCTCTACGATTACTTTCGCGAGAACGCACCGCGGGATTTTCGCTGGCGTTTCGGCATGCCACGGACGATCTCGTTTGGCCTGCGATTCCTGCGGCAGAATCTTCCCCAGTTGCATATCCTGGAATATCCGACGCGCGCCGAATTTTCCACGCAGCTCAAGCGCGGCTGGGATGCCGTTGGCTTTTCCTTCTACCTCGAAGAGACCAACGATATCCTGGCGATGGCCGCCGAAGCGCGGCAAGCCGGTGTCCGCGAACTATGAGCGGGCAATTACGGGGCTCTCACTCCCTCCATCCAGTCGCACTTCGATCATTCCTTCACCGGTTACAGTGAAGACGCGTTGGCACAAAAACTTGGCACCCATCTCGACGAAATCCAGCATCCACCTTTGGTCACCCGTTTCCGCCTGCCCGGCGGATGGTCGTTCCCGCTCGGCGTTCTATTTTCTTCGCGCGGATGCAGTTTTCGTTGTACCTTTTGCCAGACCACTGCCTTTGCGCCGCAACCAAAGGAAAATTCTCTTGCCACTTTGGATCGAGTACTGCGGTTCTATGTCCAGCACGGTATTCACTTCGTCCTGCTGCTCGACGAAAATTTCGGCAACCTTCCATCGCATGCCGAGGATGTCATCGAGTTATTAGCGCGCCACAAGGTCCGCTGGCTCGTGCAATCACGCGTAGACCTGCTCCTGCGCAACTTCAACGATTGGCGGCGCTGTGGCATGGAAGGCGCGCTTTTCGGCATCGAGAGTTTTCACCAGGACATCCTGAAGCAGATGCACAAGAACGAGAAAGCGCAGTCTGCCTTCGAACTGGCCGAGCGGCTCGACCGCGCCGGCATGTACGCCCAGGGTTACTACATCATCGGCCTGCCGCCCGAGACGCCGGCATCGATAGCTCAAGATCTGAGAACCCTGGCTTCTCTAAAGCTCGACGTCACGCAAATCACCATCGTCACACCGCATCCCCAGACGGAAATGTGGCGCGAACTCGATTCCGGCTACGGTATTTTTGAAAAAGACTGGTCCCGGTTCGACACCAAGCATCTCGTCTGGAACCACCCTCATTGTGCGCCCGGCGTCCTCGAATCTCTGCTCGAGGAAGGCTTCCGCGCCTGCTATGGAAAAGACTGGCTCATGCGGACGACAAAAAAGTTCCTCTCCGCGAGACGAGCTCAAAAAGACCTATCCAGCGTTTTACTCGGCCCAGTGCGTTCGCGATGGGCCTCGTCGTCGCGCCTGCCCTATCTTGCGACGCCAGTTCCGTCGAGCGACCAACCGGTGCGCAGCGCCGTCGCCTGACCAACATAGGGTGCCCCACCCTTCTCGCGTCCTTTGCGAGAGGGTGGGATTTTGACTTTCTTCGGACTCTTCAGGTCCCCACTTCGAGATCATCCACGTCGACGCATCCGCGACGTCAGACTCAGTCCAGCGGTTCGAAGTGCGGAGATTTCACACCGAGCGTCCTAAGCGCCTCGTCGAGCGTGCGTACCACTTGCAGAAGCGGGCGCTTGTGCTCTCCTGAGATTTGGAACATACGGGAGAGGCCGAACAGATGATTGTCGAGCGCAATGATAAAGCACGGGCGATTCACTGGCATGGCCGGCTCTTGCTTGGCAACCCGCCGTATGGTTTCGGACGCGACGTTCTCTCTCGCGGACGAGAAGTCCCATATCCCGGCTTTGGCATCGGTCGCGATTCCGTACTTCCGAATCGCGCCGTAAAACTCGGCAGCGGATTCCTCGGTAAGAAGGCCTTCGAACGTACCGAGCAGGATCTTGTTAGCGGCGTCATACTCAAAACGGAAGCTCATGCAGTCTGGCGGGGAATACATCAGGCAAGAACAAGTCTAAACTAAAACTCAGAAGCGGCCATTCAGCGCCATGTAAACCAGACCGATCGCCGAGATGGCAATCAGGGCATAAGGCCACACCCACCCTATCAACTTCATACATCACCTTCAACTTCATTGAGACGGTGGCGTAGGCTATAGCTGCGAATATTTTCTCTGACGTCGGCCACCCGTGCGAAGTTTTCTGATCTCCGTTACGAAAACCGGAACGTAACCGGGTTCGGACCAGTCGGATTGCAGCGGACGAACTTGGTCGAGTAGCCCACCTTTTGATTTTGTTTGGCGCCACCATCACAAGGGGTGGCCCATGCTTCCGCGTGTCTTTGCGAAGGGTGAGTACCACTTTCTACCCCTGTCATCCTGAGCGTAGCCGAAAGCGCGCAAGGCGCGCTTTCGGCGGAGTCGAAGGATCCCTACCCCTTATCTGACCTCACGGAACTGCGCTAGGAATTCTCTGCACGGACTAACTCTCTAGGCGGCGACTCCTGCGACACTTTTCCACAGAAATAATCCCAATTCTTGTGACGAACAACCTTGACCGAGAATTCCGGAAAGCCCAAGCTCACTTCATGCGCACGGGCTCTCCCCACAAGCTCGATTCCATCGGCGGCTCTCAGCCCGAAGCTAAGTCCTTATTTCGTAAGATTTTAACCATAAGTCCTTGCGGCTCAAGATTTTATCGGTGCCACGCCCGATCTCGCGCCAGCAAGTCGTTAGAAATCAATATTTTGGACCGCAACGGCAGAAACATTCGAACAGTCGGGCCCGCAGCTAAGGCCTTATTCCATAATATTTTGGCTGTAAGTTCTTGCGGCTCAGGATTTTACGAGGATCTCGCCCTGTCCTTCGTCAGCAAGTTCTTAGAAATCAATATTTTAGGAAACAGGAGCAAAAAAAAGCGGGAAGTGCCGGGGACGATCCGCGTTCACCCCAGAAGCTGCTTCGCGATCCTGCAGTACAAATCGATCGACTCCGCCAGTTGCTTCTTCTCGATGTACTCGCCATCGGTGTGCGCCACATGAATCGATCCCGGCCCCAGCAGCAGCGGTTCGCCCCACTTGGTGAGCTTTGGAATGTCCGTCGTGAACTTGGCGATCATCGTCGGCAATCCATCAACGGTGCGCAACCGAAGAAAGGGAAGCTCCAGAGGAAACGTCACCTGGACGGATTCGCCCGCCGTCGCAAGAATCTGCCGCCGCAACTCTTCCGAAGGACCGACGAGGCGGTAGAGCAAATCCGCGTGCGCATAATCAGGAATCACATTGGGTGCGCGTCCGCCCTCGATCAGTCCGATGTTCAGTGTGCACGGACCAATCTCCGGATCGGACGGCAGCGGCATCGCGCGCAACCGCGTGAGCGCCGGAATCAGCTTGTCAATCGCCGACTCACCCAACTCCGGATACGCCGAGTGCGCCATACGTCCCGTTGCTGTGATCTCAACCCGCAGTGTTCCCTTCGAAGCGAGCGCAATGTGATTCTCCGTCGGCTCGCCGTTTACCAGAAAACGGCATCCGGAAGCATGCCCGTTCTCCACGTAATCATTGGCCACCTTCGCGCCCAGGCTGTCGCGCTCTTCACCCACGACGAAGAGCAGACCAACATTGATGCCCTGCTGCCGCAGCCGCTCCCCCGCAGCAACCTGCGCCGCGATAATGCCCTTGGCATCGCACGACCCGCGGCCGTAAATTCGTCCCGCATCTTCCGACGACGCAATGAACGGAGGAACAGTATCCATGTGAGTCGAAAACACCACCGCCGGATTCGGATGCTCCGCCCACTTCGCCAGCACGTTGAAGCGGTCGCCCTCGACCGGCATCTTCTTCGTCTGATAGCCAAGACGGCAAAGCTCCCCGTACAAGTAGTTCCCAACGGCAGCCTCATTGCCGGAAATGGACTCGATGTCCACAAGCTGCCGCGTAAGCGTCACAGCATCCATGGACGAGAGAATAGCAGACGCAAAATGCGCCTCGCGCCTCACATTGAACCCGAAGGCCCAAGACGTAAGACCCAAGACCTGCGCTTTGGTACTCTGGAACCGTGATCGCCTCGAACGGATCCATCCGCTCACTCTTCCTCGACGGCCCGACTGGACGCCTGGAGGCCCTGCTCAACGCCGGAGCAGAGAACGCCACGCACGCGGCGGTGGTCTGTCATCCCCATCCGCTCTTCGGCGGGACGCTCCACAACAAGGTCGTCTTTCACACCATGAAGGCGCTGAACAGCTTTGGCTTTCCCGTCCTGCGCTTCAACTTCCGTGGAACCGGATTGAGCCAGGGTCAACACGACCAGGGCAACGGCGAAGTCGACGATGTTCGCGCCGCTCTCGACTGGCTTGACGCCGAGTACCATTTGCCCTTGGTGTTCGCTGGATTCTCGTTCGGTGCAGCGGTCGGATTGCGCGCAGCCTGCGCGGATGCGCGGGTTCGTGCGGTCATCGGCGTCGGCACGCCCGTTGGTCCGGTGGTTGCCGACAGCGAAGTGCCGCGCACCTACACCTTCGAGTTCCTGCAAGAGTGCATGAAGCCGAAGCTATTTGTGAGTGGAGCCCGCGACCAGTTCGGTCCGCGTGCGAAGCTGGAGGCGCTGATCGCCTCAGTCCCGGAACCGAAGAAGGTAGTAATGATCGAAGGCGCGGACCATTTCTTTGAAGGCCGCCTGCGCGAACTGCGCGACGCGATAGAGACTTGGGTTCGCGAGCGAGTGATCGCGTGAATGGGATGCGGCAGGTCGCGCGCGATATCTTCCAGCATGCGCTCGCTGAGGCCGCGATTAGTAAAGGCTTTGCCCGGCACGTGCACTGCGAGCGGGGAGTGTTGCGCGTCTGCGAGGATCTCTACGACCTGCAATCGTATTCTCGCGTGCTCGTCGTGTCGCTGGGCAAGGCCGCCCACACGATGGTCGAGGCCCTCTCTGCGCAGGTGGGAGCCTCGCTCGAAGGCATCGTGGCCAGTTCAGTCGAGCCCGCAACCCAGATTCGTGGCTTCCGCTACTTTCGCGGAGGCCATCCCACGCCGAACGCCGAATCCATTCAGGCGGCGAGCGCGATGCTGCGCATGCTCGAAGCCCAGCCCGCATCGGCGCTCGTGATCTTCCTGCTCAGCGGCGGAGGATCGTCGATAGCCGAGAAGCCGATCGACGACGAGATCTCCCTGGACGATCTCATCGCCACGTACCGCGCACTGGTGCACTCCGGCGCGCCCATTGCCGAGATCAATGCCATCCGCAAGCATCTCTCTGCGGTGAAGGGCGGACGTTTGGCTCAGGCAGCGTATCCGGCGCAACAGGTCTCGCTACTGGTCTCTGATGTTCCCGACAGCACTCCTGACGCGCTCGCCTCCGGTCCGACGATGCCCGACTCCACCAGCATTGACGACTGTTACCGCATCGCCGACAAGTACGAACTCCTGAAGCAGTTTCCCCAGTCGACACGCGAACTGTTCGAGCGCCACGCCCTAGACGAGACGCCCAAGTCGGACGATCCCGCGTTTGTTCGAGCGCGCTGGTGGCCTGTGCTTTCCAATCAGAGTGCCATCGAGGAGGCTAGCATCGCGGCCGAACGCGCCGGCCTCATCGTGCACGTCGACAACTCCTGCGACGACTGGGACTATGCGAAAGCCGCTGACTACTTGCTGCAGCGCGTTCGCGAGCTAAGAAGGCAGTTCTCTCCGGTGTGCCTGATCTCCGGCGGGGAAGTCACGGTGAAGGTCACGAACGGCGGAGTCGGCGGGCGCAATCAGCAGTTCGCCCTGGCCTGTGCGAAGAAGATCGCGGGCGAGAACATCACGGTGCTTAGCGCAGGGACCGACGGAGTGGACGGGAACAGTCCCGCGGCCGGAGCGGTTGTCGATGGCATGACGGCCGAGCGAGCGCAGGCTCGTGGGCTGGACCTACGCGCCGCGCTCCAGAAGTTCGACGCGTACCCGCTGTTCCAGGCGATCGGAGACGCGATCGAGATCGGACCTACCGGGAACAACCTGCGGGATCTGCGGATCCTGCTGGCGTACTAGCCCGTGGTCGAGTCCGCCGGTGTTCGCCCTGGCGGGACAGCCGAAGCGGCTGTCCCCACATGGGCGGTTTTACTATGCAGTCTTCTTCACTTTCTCCGGTGGCTGCATCTTCGTCATGGCATCGTCCATGCTGCGCTTCATCTCGTCCTCGGACATGTCCTTGGTGTGCGTGGCGATCGACCACTTGTGACCGAACGGATCTGTCAGCTTTCCGTAGCGGTCACCCCAGAACTGGTCTGTGACCGGCATGTCAACTCTGGCGCCCGCCTTCACCGCCCGATCGAAGGCCGCGTCTACGCCATCAACGTATATGTGCAGTCCCATGCCTGCTCCGCCGCTGCTGAGCGGAGACAGCGCTCCGAACTCAGGCCACTCGTCGCTCAGCATAATGATGGAGTCGCCAATCTTCAATTCGGCATGCATGACTTTGCCGTCCGGGCCTTTGGCGATTCCTCGTTCCTGCGCGCCGAACGCTTGCTTGTAGAATTCGATGGCGCTGACCGCATCACGAACGGTAAGAAATGGTGTGAGAGTGTGATATCCCTCAGGGATAGGTTTTACGGACATCGCGGACCTCCTAGGCGGGAGAATTTAAGACTCGCAGTGTACATCAAAAACGCCGGAGTCGTGTTCAGGCAGTATGACCGCGCACTCATACCTCGCGCGTGTGTTGCAGTGGAGGAGAAGCGATGAGGCAGACATTTGTGTGGTGTTTAATCGCAATGGCTACTGCGTCCCTCGCGGCAGGACAACAGTCGCCCGTTACACGATTGGATGGCAGCACGATCTCTGTGGCGGAGATCGATGCGACGATGACACGGCTGATGAGAGCGGCCGAAGTCACTGGCGCCGGAATTGCCGTATTCCATAACGGCAAGCTCGAATTGCTGAAGGCGTATGGGCTCCGGGACAAAGAGAAGAACCTGCCGTTGACCATCGACTCCGTGATGTCCGCTGCGTCGTTTTCCAAAGTGGCCTTCGCGTACCTGGCGATGGAACTGGTCGACGAAGGGAAGTTGGATCTGGATAGGCCGGTCCACCAGTATTTGCCCAAGCCCTTGCCGGAATACCCGAAGTATGCGGATCTGGCGGATGATGCGCGCTATAAGCGAATTACCGCACGCATGCTACTGAGCCACACCAGCGGGTTTGCGAATTGGCGGTGGATGGAGGAAGACCGGAAGCTGAGGATCCATTTCGAACCGGGGTCGCGCTATGCGTACTCGGGCGAAGGCATCGACCTGCTGCAGTTAGTGATTGAGACCGTCACGAAGAAACCGCTCGACGACCTGATGCAGCAGCAAGTGTTCGAGCCGCTGGCCATGACCCGAACCAGCATGGTGTGGCAAGACCGATTCGAAAGTGACTATGCGAACGGATATGACGAGTACGGCCGGTCGCTGGGACCGCTGAAGTGGAAGCGCCCCGACGCGGCGGGTTCCATGCTGACCACGATTTCCGATTTCGCGCGGTTCCTGCAAGCTGTGATGGGAGGCGGGGCGTTACAGCCGAAGGCGCGAGAGCAGATGCTGAGCCCGCAGGTTGCGATCATGTCCAAGCACGAGTTCCCGACGCTCAGCGAAGAGACCACCGACGAGAACAAGAGCATCCATCTCAGTTACGGACTGGCGTGGGGCCTTTACTGGACGCCTTACGGCAAGGTGTTCTTCAAGGAAGGGCATGACGACGGCTGGAGAAACTATGCCGTCTGTTTTGACAAGCAGAAATCCGGCCTCGTGATCATGACGAACAGCGGCAACGGCGAAGGCATTTTCAAAGACGTGCTGGAGACCGTACTGAAAGACACGTTCACACCCATCGAGTGGGAAGGCTACACGCCGTATGACAAACTGCCTCCGCGGCCGCCGCTCAAGCAACACAAGAACGTCGCAGTGGATGGGAAGGTGCTGGATAGGTATGTCGGACGTTATGGGCTGCCGCCGGACATCATTCTGACGGTGCGCCGTGAAGGAGATCATCTCTCAGTGCAGGAAAATGATGAGCCGAAGCAGGACCTGATGCCTGAGAGCGAGACCGATTTCTACTCGACTTCGTCGGATGACACAATGACGTTTCAGGCGGACAGCCAGGGCAAGGTGACGGCGATGATTCTGCACGTGGATGGGAAGGACATTCCGGTCAAGAGAATCGAGTAAAACGTTCCGTCATTTGTGATGACCGCGAGAGCGAGGGCGAGACGCCCTCTCGACAGCCGGCGGGACGCCGGCGCCACTAGAAGAATCTGGTCACGCCTTCTTCCATTACTACTACATGGTCTTTTGTTCCTGCTGCTTCGGCTTCCTGCTCGAGCAGTTGCAGGGGCTCGTCGACCGGTTCGTGCGAGAGGCGGAAGGTGCCGTAGTGCATGGGGATCATCCACCGGGACTTGAGATCGAGGAAGGCGCGCATGGCGTCGGCCGGATTGGTGTGGACGTTGCGGAACTGCGCCGGATTATAGGCGCCGATGGGAAGCAGCGCGAGTTCGGGAGCGAGGCGGCGCCCGATCTCGCTGAATCCTGCGAAGTAAGCGGTATCGCCGGCGTGATAGACCGAGTGCTTGCCCGCTTTCAGTACGAAACCGCCATAACCACGGTGCGAATCTTTCAGAATGCGAGCGCCCCAATGGCGCGAAGGCACGTGCGTGATCGACAAGGTGCCGCGGCGCGAAGTCTTCCACCAGTCCAGTTCGATGATCTCGGAGAAGCCGAGGTCAGAGACCAGATCGGACACATGCGTCGGAATGATGATGGACGGGGCAACGCCGCGCGTACGCAAGTTGTTCTGCACGAGCGCGCGCAGTGACGGGCGATGGAGATGATCGAAGTGGGCATGGGTCACCAGCACCACGTCGATGGCCGGCAGATCGGCGATTCTGAGTCCGGGACGGCGCAGGCGTTTCAGGACGAACAGCCAGCGCGCGAAGTTAGGATCGATGACGACGCTCTGTCCGCCAATCTGCACGAAGAAGCTGGCATGGCCGATGAAGGTGACGCCGAGCTCGCCGCTGGTGGCGAGGCGAGGTTTGTGAGTCTGGCCGTAGCGCGGAGTTACAGCGGAATGGCGCACCAATCGTCCGAACTGGGTGGCGCGTTTACGAAGGGCCGGATTGCGGAGCGTTTGCTTAATCATCCTGCTACAGAGCCCGGGGGTTGGACCGGAAGCAGCCTCAGTTTCTCGATACTAGTCCGAATCGCTGCGAAGAGCAGAGTAATTAAGAGCGATGCGTCTGATTTATTTACCGAACTGTAATCTTAGATGAATGTTGGGGATGGCGGGCTGCTTTTTAGTTTCCGGGCTAGTAACGGTGGTAATCGCGACACGCCATAAGGTTGCCAATAAAAACGCCGCCAGCGGGCCGTTGGCGGCGTTGATTTTCGACAAGCCCCTCGGCCTTACTGCGACGGTTCGGTGTTGGTGATCCAGCGCGAGCGCGGAATTTCGCGATGGCCCTCGTCGTCGTAGAAGAACTTCATCTCATGATCGGACTTGGCGTTGGGCACGGGATGATCGTCGGCCGAACTGAAGCGCGGAGCGTCGTAGGAAACCGGCAGCGGGGCTTTGGTCGTGTACATCGACTCGCTATAGGTTGAACCGACCAGCGCTTGCGCTACGGCGAAGACTCCGAACGGACTGCCGTTCGAGTAGGAGACGCCGATGTAGTCGGCGACCATCGGTCCGTTGTCGGAGACTGGGAGCCAGCCCACGTTCATCGGTCCGGCGATCTTGACGCCGGCGGTCCAGGTTACACCGCCGTCGGTGGAGGTGGTAAATCCCACATCCAACTTGCAGGTACTGGTGGTGCACTTCGCGGTTGGATAGTAGTAGTAAACGATCGTCAGGTGGGAGTTGCCGCCGGACGTTGTGGGATCGACGCCGATGCCGGGAATGAAGTGATCGACGGTACTTGTGGTGGCGTCGATGGGAATGCGAGTAACCGCGCTCCAGGTTTTGCCGTCAGTGGAGGAACTCATGACGATGTCGTTGGAAGCGCAGCCGGAGCGGAAGCGGCAGTCGGACCATACGACGAAGACCTTGCCGGCTCCGTCAATGCTGGCCGATGGCAGGTTGGGATTGCGCAGACCGGCAGCTACGAAGTGGTTTTGGATGCTGGCGATGGCCTGGCTCTTGCCCCAGCTGACACCCCCGTTGCTGGAACTGAAAACATCTATGCCTCCGCCTTCAAAGGGCACGATGACAGTGCCATTGGGCTGAACCAGAGGCTCGCCGCCGAGACCGCCCGCGTGGTCGGAAGAGGCGAGGCCGGGGCCCCAGGTTTTTCCGCCATCGCTCGAAACACTCATCAGGACATCACCGGTGCCGTAGGCCTGATCCCACTCGGTGTAGCAGTTGCCGTAGTAGGGACTGGTCGTGGTGTTGTCGCATACGCTCCAGTTCTTATCGTCGAGGTGAGTCTTGTCGATAATGATGGGATTGCCCCAACTCAGGCCAGTGGTAGAGCGGCTGACAGCTACGTCGCCGATTAGACCCGAAGAGCCACTGAGGCCGGCGAGCGGGAGCGTCGAGATCAGCCATTCGCCGTGCTTGGCGTCGTAGGCGACGGAGGGATCGGCGGCGGCGCCGTAGGTTCCTCCCTTGTAGTTGACCGTAAGGCCAGGGAGATCGCCGTAGTGCCAGGTCTTGCCGCCGTCGGTGGAGGTGGAGAATCCGACGTCGCCGCTGCCCCAACCGATGCTGCCGGGCCGGCGGGCGACGTGGAACGTGGTCACGATGGTGCTACCCCAGGCGAACATATCGGGCTCGACTTCGGTCTTGTGATCACTGTCGGAATTGGTGAGATTGTCGACGCTGATTCGTGCCAACGAAGTTTGTGCGGGAGCGGGGAGAGTGAGTGCCATCAGGGCGAGAAGGGCCGACAAAGCGAACGCATTTCGTCCACAAAACAGGCCGGGCAGTGACGATTTCATCAGAAGTATCCTTGTGTGCGGAGATTCCAAGATTCGCAGGGGGTCGACGGATTGTCGTCGAGCGGGGACGAAATCCATCCCGCGCACTATACCCGATCGTCGCGATAGTGTCGATGTGAAGGATTTTTCACAGTGGCATCTGGACTGACTGTCGCTGTCGAGCTTCGCTCGACGGACAGCCGAAGGCGGCTGTCCCCATATATGCCTTTACCCTCATCCTCACACGGGATTGCTTGACCTTGATCGCGCTGGTCATATCTAATCCGAAAGCGTTCCTTTTATCGTTTTCTTCAGAACGAAGGAGAAGTCCGCATGCGAGTTGCGTTTGTGGGGTTGGGAATCATGGGTCACGCTATGGCCACGAACCTGGTGAAGGCGGGACACGAAGTGACGGTGTGGAATCGAACCCCGGGCAACCTCGTGGAGGGAGCGGGAGTCGCGCCGACGCCGGGGGCGGCGGCGCAAGGCGCGGAAGTGGTATGGCTCTGCGTGTCCGACACGGATGCGGTCGAGGGCGTGATTTTCGGGGCAGATGGAGTTGAGGCGTCGCTCACCGAAGGCATGATCATTGCGGATTCAAGCACGATCTCTCCGTCAGCAACGGTGAAGTTCGCGGAGCGCGTGGGGAAGAAAGGCGCGACCTGGGTGGATGCGCCGATGACCGGGTCGAAGATCGGAGCGCGAGACGGGACGCTGGTGTTCATCGTGGGAGGAAGCGAAGAGCCGGTGGAGCGGCTGAAGCCGCTGTTCGCGGCGATGGGGAAGAAGATTTTCCGCATGGGGGAGACCGGCAAAGGTCAGGCCACGAAGCTAGTGATGAACTTGCAGATCGCGCTGATCTTTGAAGGATTCGCCGAGGCGCTGACCCTGGCCACCAAACTTGGTGTGGACCCGCAACAGTTGCTGACGCTGATCGAGGCAACGATGGTGCGGTCGGGTGTGGTGGATTACAAGGGGCCGTTTGTGATGCAGCGCGATTTCACGCCAAACTTTCCGCTGCGGCTGATGCATAAAGATATTCGTCTGACGCTGGAGGCGGCGAAGGAGGCGCGGGTGAAGCTTCCGGCGCTGGAAACCGTCGAAGAGATTTACGAGATGGCGTCGGAGGATGGAAATAAGGACCTCGACTATGCGGCGACGTTGACGCTGCTGGAGAAGTGGGCGGGCGTGCAGGTGAAGGGGAAGGCCGCATAGAGAGCAACCATGCGCTGGTATCACTATTTGGCGTATTTCTTCGGAGGCGCGTTTCTGGCGAACGCGCTACCCCATCTTGGGAATGGGATCTCTGGGCATGCTTTCCAGAGCCCCTTCGCATCGCCACCCGGTGTAGGCTTGTCGTCCTCGACGGTCAATGTTTTATGGGGCCTGTTCAACCTCGCTGCCGGCTACCTGCTTGTCTGTCGTGTCGGTAGTTTCAATCTGCGCAGGACTCTACACGTCCTCGTCTTGGGGGCGGGTGTCCTGATCATGTCGCTCATGCTTGCCCACACATTCGGAAAGCTTCACGGTGGCCTCTGAGGCCTGCTTCAGTTAAGTCTGCCGCCACGGCCCTCAATCCTGCAGCACCTTCGCATACCTTCCGATTACTCCGGTAATGGCGCCAAAGGCCGCTATTACACAAGTATTACAGTCAGCCGTTTCGTCCCTTGGTAGGTTAGCTATGGGGCTGATCGAACTCCAACGACCACGAAATGGGGACCTTCCTTGGATATGGAACTTCAAGATCTGGAAAAACGGCAAGCAGAAAAAGGCGAAGTGAATTGGATTACCGCGGCGTTCATGGCGGCGTTTCATGTAGGGGCGATCGTGGCCCTTTTCTTTTTCACCTGGAAGGCATTGTTTGTCGCAATGTTTTTGTGGTGGGTTTCGGGCAGCCTCGGCATTGGGATGAGCTATCACCGTCTGCTCACGCACCGGGGATTTAAGACCCCGAAGTGGGTCGAGTATTTCCTCACGATCTGCGCCACGCTCGCTCTGGAAGGCGGGCCGATTTTCTGGGTGGCGACGCACCGCATTCATCATCAGTATTCGGATCAGGAAGGCGATCCGCATTCGCCGATCGATGGCAAGTGGTGGGCGCACATGGGATGGATTCTCATGGGCAAGTCGATGCACCACGACACGACCACACTGGCCCGCTATGTTCCCGATCTTGCCAAAGATAAATTCCACGTCTGGATCACGAAATATCATTACGTTCCGCAAGTGATTTTGGGGATCGCGCTGTACGCCATCGGCGGGCTGCCGTTCCTGCTCTGGGGAACGTTCCTGCGCGTTGTGGTTGGCTTGCATGCGACCTGGTTGGTGAATTCGGCGACGCACTCGTGGGGCACGCGGCGCTTTGCGACTCGCGATCTTTCTACCAACAGTTGGTGGGTGGCTCTGCTGACGTTTGGCGAAGGCTGGCACAATAATCATCATGCTCATCCGACGGCCGCGCAGCATGGCTTCAAGTGGTATGAAGTCGATATGAACTGGTACGGCATTTGGGCGCTGAAGACTTTGGGGCTCGCATGGGACATCAAGCGGGTGAAGTTGGATGAAGTTGAGCGTGGTCTGGTGCCGACACCCAACGGACGGCTGATCACCGCGGCGATGCCGGAAGTCTCGATCGCGGCGGGCGACTAAGCGGTTGGATTCAGTTTCTAGGGAATCAGCCCCGGCTTTTCGCCGGGGTTTTTTCTTTGGAGCGTTCTCGTTGAATCGCGGTGCCTGAACCGATGCTCAAACTAGATCGGGTACCTCGAACGCTAAAGCGATCAAAGATAAGGGCAGCTTTATCGCAGCGCTGAAAGCTCTGCGCCACCCAAAAGCGCCACCCAAAGGCACCACGGACGACGCCTTCGTTTCTTCACGTATTGCGAAAGACGCCTGCGAACAGTTTCTCAGGCGGCTCACTGGCGCAGCTTGAGTTGCCCAGCCATAATGCTCTGTATGCACATTCCTGGTTCCTGGATGCTGCTGATCCTCGTAAGTGTACTGACCGTCCTGATTCTCCTGCTGCTGCACTTGACGAAGCTTGGGGTGCTGATCCACCAACGCATTCCCGATCGGCCGCATCGGCGGCTCTTCCTGGCCTCGGTTAGCTTCTTCCTTACCTTTGTTATGGTGCGGCTGCTGGTCGCATCGATCATCCACCGCAGTGGGCCGTTCGGTTGGGTTGAGATGGGCGGACATCACATCCATCATCTGGTATGGGGGATTCTTCTGCTGCTCATCACCGGGTACGCGGAACTTGCGGAAGTGGGAACTGGCGACGGTGAGGTCGCGATTCTTCGGAGTCGATTGCTGGCGCTGGCGTATGGAATTGGAGCTGCGCTGACGCTGGACGAGTTCGCGCTGTGGCT
>PMUM01000043.1 GCA_003166855.1 Acidobacteriaceae bacterium
CACTGAGAATGGCGCGCTGGATACGGGCAGACATGCGGAGCCTCGGATGAGTTGGGATGATGAATGGCGACCGAAAATTCTATCAGTAATTGAGTAGCGGGTATTTCGGTTGTCAGCTTGTCGAGAGACTCGGTCCAGGTACCTCAGGGGCTAAANNATCCGGTTCTCATGCACTCTCTAAAGCCCTCGTCTGAAGGAGAGCTTTATCGCAGCGCTAAAAGCGCTGCGCCACCCAAAAGCGAACTCTTCAGCGAGGCGAGTTTTTCAGCAAGGCCAGTTCGTCAGCAAAGGGAGGCTTGAGCAGGGCGAGCTCTTCGGCGGAGCGAGTCCTTCCGCAACGTTAGTTGTTCAGCAAGAGTTGTTCAGCAAGGCGAGTTTGTCCACAAGGCGAGTTTGTCCGCTCGGCGAGCTTGTCCACACGGCGAGTTTGTCGGCAAGGAAAAGTCTTCAGCAAGCTGCTAAGGGAGGTCGACGTCGAGGGCATAGAGGTCGCGCGTGCTTAGATCGCGAAGCAGCAGGATTTCTCCGCCGGGAGTGACGCCGTAGGAAACGCCGAAAATCCCGGTCAGGAGGAAATCCGGGTACTTCACCACGGTCTCGGTCGTATTGGTGGAAAGCTTCCAGCGGAAGACCCCGCCATTTTTTCCAGGAGCGCTGAAGTATAGGGTGCTGAAGTAAACGTACTGCCCATCGGAGGACCAGCGCGGGTAATCGGCGAGTTCGGCGAGAACGCGGGTGTTGTGCGCGGCCACGTCGTACAGCATGAGTCTCTAGGTCGTGTCTTGCAGGGCGATGACATGCTTACCATCCGGAGAAATCTGGCCCCAGTAGAGGCCCTCGGATCCGGGAAGCCGCGAGACCTGTTTGGAATTCAAGTCCAGAGTGTAAAGGGCGCGGTTGGAGCGGGCTTCATTCGAGGCCGAAAAGAGGATCGCGTTTCCGTCGGAGATCCACGAGGGATACAGTTGCCGCTCGCCGCCCTCCGTCGTGGCCAGAACCGGCACGCCGCCGTTGCTCGAGACGAGGTAGATCTTGGGGTGCGCCCCCGTCTGTGGGGAACCTTGGAAGGCGATCTGGGTCCCATCCGGGGACCATTGTGGGCCGAGCACGCGCATGGGTGGAAAGGTCAATTGGCGGCGCTCGGTGCCGTCGACGCGGCTGCGCACGAGAACGAAGGAGGGGAACTCCACGTAGGCCATCCACTGCCCGTCGCGGGAGTAGGTGATGTGGTCCGCGGAGATGCCGCCGGCGTAGGGAGCAAACTGGTTCGAAGCCGAATCGTAACGCATCAACTGTCCGCGCAGCTGTTCTCCCACTACGAAAACACTTTTCCCGTCTTTGCTCGGAGCCGGGAGATAAAAAGTCAGAGGACCCGAGGTGATCTGCACCGGCTTGGGATTGATCCGGCGAATCAGGTCTTTGGTTTCGCGAATGGCCCAGACGTTTCTTGTGCCGTCGCCCAACGC
Source organism: Acidobacteriaceae bacterium (assembly GCA_003166855.1). Taxonomy (GTDB): domain Bacteria; phylum Acidobacteriota; class Terriglobia; order Terriglobales; family Acidobacteriaceae; genus Sulfotelmatobacter. The sequence continues at coordinate 1,467 of PMUM01000043.1, forward strand.
GGTGAAGAAGAAATACCGTCCGTCGGGGCTCCAGCCTCCGGGCAGAATTCCGCCGGAATTCGTCCAGTCTGGGAGCAAGGGCTGGATGACGTTGGTGGTGACATCGGCTTGCCAGAGCATAGCAACGTTGCGGCGTGGATCGGCCACGGAGAAGCGAAGGCGCTTGCTGTCGGGCGACCAAAGGAGATAGAAGGGCTCCCCCGGCAGACTCGCTAACTTTCTCGCATTGCTCCCGTCCGGGTTGACCAGATAGAGGTCGGAGTCAATGGCACAAGCGATGGTGCGTCCATCTGGAGACCAGCTCACATCGCGTGAACGCAGATCTCCGACAGGCCGTGGCGAACCGGAGGGCACGGCGACCCGCCAAACGCTGGGTAGGGCATCACTCGAATTCGAGCCGCGGCGTCGGTCCGCCAGGTTGACCACCAGGAATTCCGAGCCACTCGGGGAAAGGTCATCGAGGTCAATTTGCGGGAAGGCTCGTTCCACGGAGAAAACTTCTCCGCCTTCCGGAGATACATAGCGAAGCGCACGATCTTTCCCATCCCACGCGCGGAAATAGATGCGCGGACCGTCGGTCAGGAGTCTAGTGTTGTGCACCAACGTTCCCAGCTGCGTGAGCTGGCGGATGCGGGTGACGGTGGGGGACGGGAGCATCGGACGAAAGGCTACTGCTGCCGCCAATACCAGCAGGACAATGGCAAGGACATGCCAACGCCGTTTGGACGCTAAGACCGGGGCCGGAAGCGCCTTTTGGCGCGAGCTGGGCAGGGTTGGGATTCCCGAGTCGGACTCGATCTCCTCTTCGATGACGATGTGAGTCGTCGACTGCACGCCCTCGAGCACGAGACTGCCGGGAGAGGCCGTTGGGACCGGAGCCGTTTCGGTGATGGTCGCGACCTCAGCGGCGAACTGATAGCCCACTCTGGGGACGGTTACGATCAGGCCACTCTCGCCACTTTCCTCGGCGAGGACTTTGCGCAGAAGAAAGATGTTCTGGGTGAGATTGCCCTCTTCGACGAAACTTCCGGCCCAGACGCCTTTGAGCAACTCCTCTTTGGAAATGACGCGATTGGGGTTCTGAGCGAGATAAAGCAGAACATCGAAGGCCTTGGGAGTGAGTGCGACCGGCTTGCCCTGACGGAAAAGGGCACGCCTGTTAGGGTCAAGCGCAAACGGGCCGAAATGGTATAAGGGCTTCATTCACCAGCACTTAGGACGTCATAAGAACTATTGATAATTCTTGACCGCGCGCTTGAGGACTTTGCGCCCCGGCTGCCGTTAAGTGCTGACAAAGGCGGAGCGTCAGCCTGCCGCCAGTTGGTAGGCGCACTCTACCATTGCCCGAAGTTGCGGGCAAGAGATACCCGAGGTTCTGTCGGTAGCACATGATATGT
>PMUM01000214.1:0-39272 GCA_003166855.1 Acidobacteriaceae bacterium
TGCTTGACGCACTACACTAGCCTCGAGTCTCAGCTGTCTGCTTTCTTCGCCGAGCTTTCGTCCATCTTTCTTCTTAAGAACAAAAGCCCCACTTCTCGCAAAGGACGCGAGAAATGGGGCACCCTGTTCGATTCCCTTGGCGTTGGCGCTCACATATTCAGTTCCTGCGACTGATAGCCCATTGATGTCATGGGGTTCGCGATCGCAACCGCGTGAAGCGTGGAACTGACTACCTCGAAGTTCTTCACGTAAGGAATGCCGTCCAGGATCTCCTCCAGCACTTCCAGCACCTGCGGATAACCACTGGCGTTGTAGGCCTGGGCGTGGTCTTCCTGATCCCAGAAGCTGATGGTGGCGACCTCGCTGCCATCGGGGAGCGAGAGAGTGATCAGATCCAGAAATCCTTTTTGGCGGCGCAGCCAGGGAAGGATTTCTCGTTCTATGAGGTTCGTGAATGTACCGAGAGAGTCTGGTTTCAGGCGCACCGAAACCTTGCGAGCAAACATGGTCGACCTCCGCACGGTGGGAATGGCTGCTTGCGAAGAGCCAATCCACACGACATACTTCACTGATGAGTAGTGCGTTTCGGGGAGCAAGCGTTACAACTCGAGGACACGAACGATGAAGGGCAAAAGACCCACTTCTCGCGCCAAGAACGCGCGAGAAATGGGGTACCCGGCTGGTAACGACAGGCTCAACATTAAAGTCAAAAACCGCGGGCGGGACGCCCCGCTACGGTTAGCCTTGGGGGTGGATCAGGTGGATCAGGAGGAAAGTGGCGGCGGCGACAATCGCGGCGGCGGGAATTGTGAGGATCCAGGCCCAGACGATGCGTCCGGCGATGCCCCAGCGAACGGCGGACAAGCGGTGGATGGAGCCGACGCCGACGATGGCGCCGGTGATGGTGTGAGTGGTGCTGACCGGGATTCCGGCTAGGGCGGTGCCGAACAGTGTGATGGCTCCAGCGCTTTCGGCGCAGAAACCACCGAGGGGCTTGAGCTTCGTGATCCTCTGTCCCATGGTGCGGACGATGCGCCATCCGCCGAAATAGGTGCCGGCAGCGATGGCGGCGTGGGCGGCGAGGATGATAGGCCAGCGGAAGCGTCCCCAGTTCGAAAGCATGTCGGACTTGGTCATGAATCCGGCGGTGTAGAGTGCGCCGGCGACGATGCCCATGGTCTTCTGCGCGTCGTTGCCGCCATGGCCGAGGCTGTAGGCGGCGGCGGAAAGCAGTTGCAACTTGCGAAACCATTTGTCGACGAGTTGGGGCGGCTTGTTCTGGAGAATCCAGTGGGCGGCGATCATGAAGCTCAGGCCGAGGACCATGCCCATGACCGGAGCTACCACGATGAAGATGAGTGTCTTGTACCAGCCTGAGGGAATGATGACGGAGAACATGGACGCCGTGCCGGTATGGATGGCGGCATGCATCAAGGCGGCACCGGCGTAACCACCGATGAGGGCGTGGGAAGAGGAGGTGGGGAGCCCCCACAACCAGGTCAGAAGATCCCAGACGATCGCGCCGAACAGTCCCGCCATGACGACGTACTGGTCGACGTGCTCGAGGCTGATCATGCCTCCGCCAATGGTTTTGGCGACGGCGGTACCGAGGAAGAAGGCAGCGAGAAAGTTGAAAGTGGCTGCCCACAGGACGGCCAGTTTGGGCGACAGCACGCGCGTGGAAACAACGGTCGCGATGCTGTTGGCGGAGTCGTGAAATCCGTTGAGGAAGTCGAAGGCCAGTGCGACCAGGATCGTGATCAGGACCAGCAGGAGGTCTTTATTCATGTTTCAAGGTTTCAGAGTTTCAAGGTTTCAAGGTCTGCAGAGCTGCTCATAAGTTTGAGGTTTCATCGTTCCGTGTCTTTGACACCTTGAAACTTTGAAACATTGAAACCTGTGTTATGTGCTCTTGACGATGATGGCTTCGAGCACATTGGCTGCGTCCTCGGCTTTGTCGGTGGCGTATTCCAGCACTTCGTACAGTTCTTTCAGCTTGATGAGCTGGATAGGATCTTTTTCATGCTCGAAGAGATCAGCGATGGCGCGGCGGCTGACGTGATCGGCCATATCTTCGAGGCGATTGACTTCTTCAAGGTGCTCCATCACATGGCCATTTTTTTCGAGAAGGGATACACCCTTGGCCAGTTCCTCGCATTGCAGCACGATGAGCCCGGCCAACTCGGCGGACACGGGCGGAGGCGTGGTGATTTTGTACATCACCAGGCGCAAGGCCGCCGAGTTGACGAAATCGAGCACGTCATCGAGGGAGGAAGCCAGACGGTGGATATCCTCGCGATCGAAGGGAGTGATGAAGCTCTGGTTGAGCTTGGTGATGATGGCGTGGGTGGCCTTGTCGCCTTTGTGTTCGATGGCCTGCACTTGATTCACCCGCATGGCAAGGTCGCGGGGGTCGGCGAGGATGCTGCGGAGCAGTTTGGCACCGTCGGTGAGATTGCCGGAAAGTTCAGCGAAGAGGTCGAAAAACTTGGTGTCGCGGGGGATTAGGCGCATGTATGAAAGTCAGCCTGGCTCTTGGCTTATCAAGAAGATGGTAAAGGTCAGGAGCAGAGTACTATCTCACGCGGGGAGCGGGGCAGGCAAACGGTGTAGCGCGTTAGCGAGTTGTTCTGCGGGTGATCAGGGCCGGGGAGCGGCGGGGGGTCTTGAGCCAGATGACAAGAAGCAGGGCGAAAACCGCGGCTGAGCCAACGGCGACGGGTTGCAGAAAACCCACAAACAGCTGAGTGAAGGCCATTGCGGCATTATGAGCGCAGGGGAAGGCGGAGGCGAGATTACTAGTGGGGTAGACCTGATGGTTACGGAAGAATGGCGGCGCGGAGGGTGGGGGTGCCTGAGGGGTGGAAGCACACAAGGGGACGAGCGGTGACCGCAATCACTGACAAATCGCGCGACGAAGTCCTTATTGTTATTAAAGCCAAACCCCGCGCAAGCGGGAGGCGGAAAGCAGCGGGTCTTTGAGTTGGTCCGAGAGGACTCCTGAGGGGGGCTTGGAGAGAGCCGGGTTGCCGCAGGCGGAGCGTCAAGCCGTCGCAAGGAGGCTCTTATGTGTCGTTCGTTCGCGAAATGGATTGTCACATCTCTGTTTCTCGTCTTGATGGCGGCCCAAGTTTCCTGGGGCGAGTCTAAAATTGAGGCCGCGAAAGTTAAAGTTAAGGAGAGTGCACCCACAAACCCGCCAACCGAGAGTGCGATCAAGATAACTCTAGCACCCTCTCGTGAGCAGGCGGTGGCCGGCTCTAATTTCGGCATTACAGGACTTGTGGAGAACGTGTCGGGAAAGCCTGTTTATTTCACCTGCAGTTCCTTTTCGATGACCGCACCGCCCGAACTTGATCCCGGTGGTCCAAATAACTGGCCCGCATTCTTCCCGGATATTCAAGTCCCGAGCATTGATTCGGAAAAGGACCCTCAAGCTTATTGGGAACGTTACCGCAAAACTGTCGTAGTCCTGAAACCGGGTTCCAAGATACCCGCCTTCTGGAGCGGGAAGTTCCGCGACGAGGATAAAGACCACGTTAGAGATCCCTTGCGACGATTCTTCCGGGGTCTCTCTTTTTCTCCGGGCAAGTACACGCTCACTGCGGTTGGCGGTTATTGGGATGATCCGGCTGGCCCAACTGACCATGCTGACCAGGCGCGAACTCAGACTGCGGAAATGCAAGAACTCATCAGCGCTCCTCAGGCAACAATCCTTTTTGGTGCTGCACTTGGTGGTCTCTTCGCCTTCCTGCTGGTGTGGAAAGTCGACCCGTCTCGGTACTCAGGCTGGGAGCGGGGGGCCTGGATGGGTGTGGTGTCATCGATTCTGCTTAGCATCATAGTGACGATTCTTCTCGCCAGACTGTCCGATACTCAGTTCTTCATTCGAGTGACGGTCAACGATTTGTGGGGAGCCATGGCAGTGGGCTTCATCGGGTCGGCACTAGGACCGACGATTCTGGACAAGTTCATCAAGCTGTTTCAAGGGTCGGTAACCAAACAAGAAAAAGAAGGAAATAAACAGATTCCGCCTACGACGGGATCAGATGCTGGTGCTCGAACCACCGTCAGCGGGACGGTGGGCTAGGTTTCTGACGCCAACAAGGCCGCTTAGGGGAAATCGAGTCCGGGGCGGCGCAAGTCACGGCCGTCGCGCTCCGCCAACCCTTCCGGGTTTGACCCTCTGTGGGCAAGACCGTAAACTGAATGATGTTCTCCGCCTATCTTTAGATAGTGGCCGTGAACGGCCATCTTTGCGGGAGGGATTCCTGAGTCGTTTCTTCCTGAGTCATTTGCGAGGTTGTGGGCTTCGAGGTTTGATGGTGGCGGCCGTGCTGGGGCTGCTGGCGCCGGTGTGTCTGGCGGACAACAATAATCCGATCACGCTGGATACGAGCGAGAGTTTGTTCGCCGTGCTGACGGCGATGAATACGTGCGGGTACAACGTCGGGCTAAACGTTTCCGATGCGCAGCGGCTCAACATCCGGGCCGAAGTGGAAAAGAATCTCCGGAACTCCCAGGACGCGCAGACGGCGATGACCGCGATGTGCGACTGGTACTCGGGGCACCGGGGAACGGATGCGGCGCACGATTTGTCGCAGTACGTGTCGCTCGCGTTGTATTTGCAGGGGCCTCCGCACTTTTTGCCGCGGGGGAAAGAGGACGAGTTGCCCCCGGATGCGCTGCCGATTTCGGCGTTCGGAACGGTGCTGGAGCCGTTCTACGAAAAGGCCGGGTTGCATGCGATCTGGGAGCGGCACCGGGCGAATTATGCTGCGCTGGTGGATCGCTATCACGTGCCGCTGGCGAAGATGGTGTTCGACACGGATATCTACCTGAAGCTGCAGTCGGGAGGATTTCTGGGGCGCACATTCACGGTGTATCTGGACTTCCTGGGCGATCCGAACGACGCCAACGCGCGCAATTACGGCGCCGACTACGACGTGGTGGTGTTTCCGTCACCCGACCCGACCGTGACCGATCCTCTGAAGATGCCGCAGATCCGGCATGCTTACCTGCACTACCTGCTCGATCCATTGGCGCAGAAACACTTCGTCGCAGTCAAGCGCATCGAACCGCTGCTGCAATCGGTGAAGCGGGCCCCTCTGGAAGAGAACTTCAAGACCGACATTTCGCTGCTGGTCACCGAGTGCCTGGTGCGGGCGATTGAGATTCGGACCACGAAAACCAAGCAAACTGCCGAGGCCATGCGTCAGCAGGCGGTGGATGATGCAGTGAAGCAGGGGTACGTACTAACAAGGTATTTTTATAATGCGCTGCTGGTGTTCGAAAAAGATCCTGCGGGATTGCGGGCGGCGTATCCGGACATCCTCGAGAAGATCGACTTGAAAGCGCAAGAGAAGGCGGCGAACGAGGTGCAATATGTGCGCGTGTCGGCGCCGGAACTAGTGCAGTTATCGCGCATGGAAGACCGGAAGATTCTGTCGACGGCCGACAAGCGACTGGCGGCGGGCGATGCGAAGGGCGCACAGGAGCTGGCGCAGCAGGCGCTAGACAAAAAGATTGGAGATCCCGGGCGGGCGCAGTTTATCCTGGCGCAGGCGGCGGTGATGAGCAAGAACCGGGAAGCAGCGCTGGACAATTTCCAGAAGGCGATCCAGCAGACCAAGGATCCGAAGATTGTGGCGTGGTCGCATGTGTACATCGGCAGGATTCTGGATATGAAAGAAGACCGCGAAGCGGCGCTGGACCAGTACCGGGCGGCGCTGACCACGGGAGCGGAGTTGCCTGAGGTGAAAGCGGCGGCTGAGCGCGGACTGGAGCAGGCATACGAGCCTCCGGCGAAGCCGCAGTAGGGCGGTCAGCTATCAGCTTTTAGTGAAACACCCTGGGATTCTGCCGCTACGATAAAATGCACGGTTGCGGCTGGGACGGTTTGAAATCGGAAGAGTTTGCGGTCGAGGAGAAAGCATGAAGCGAGCAGCGATAGTGGTCGCAGTGCTGGGAGTTTGTACCTGGAGTTTCGGGCAGAGCAACGCTAAACCTGCGGGGCAGGCTACGCCGGCCGCGGGACAGGCAGCGACACCGGCGGGGAAACGGCCGCCAGCAGCCAAGACGCAGCCCGAGTTTGAGGCGTACAAGGCAGCGGTAGTGCTAACGGATCCGGCGGCGGCGGGGAAAGCGGCCGACGACTTCGCGGCGAAGTTCCCTGACAGCGAGTTGCGCGGGCCGTTGTACACCGTGGCCATGGGCCGCTACCAGGGCAATCCTGACAAAATGACGGAATTCGGTAAGAAGATCCTGGCGATTGACCCCGATGATCCCGCGGCGCTCGTCGGAGTGGCGCAGGCGATTGTGGAGAAGATGCACGACACTGATTTGGATAAGGATCAGGAGCGCGCCGACGCCAAGAAGAACGCCGAGCGAGCGCTGGTGACGGTTGAGACGGACGTCCCGACCAGCGGGTACTCTCCAGACCAGATCAACGGTTTCAAGAATGGAGTACGGTCTGAGGCGTATTTCATCCTGGGCACGCTGTCGTTCAAGGCCAGCGACTGGGCGGATGCAGAGACGAATCTGCGCAAGTCCGTTGACTTGATGCCGCAGCAGCCCGATGCGTTCACGATCTTCCAACTGGCGGTCGCGTTGGACATGCAGAACAAACTGCCGGAAGCAACAAAATACATCGACCAGGCGGTGGACTTGACCAAGGACCGGGCGGACACGGGTGTGGGCAAAGCGGCGCGGGCCGAGAAAGACCGCCTGACGAAGCTGAGTAGTGGCACGGCGCCGGGACAGACGGCGACGCCTCCGAAGAATTAGATCGCCGGCTTTGTCGGTCTGCACGTCAAGATGCGGACAGCCGAGGCGGCTGTCCCCACATATGAAAGAACGGGAAATCACAGCGCTGGAAGAGGGGCTGGGCTACCATTTCCGGCGGCGGGCCGTCATTGAACAAGCGGTCACGCACAGCTCGCAGGCGCGGGAACAGGAAGCGCAGCAGGCAGGCGAGAGCAAGTACAAGGTCAGCGACAACGAGCAGTTGGAATTCCTGGGAGATGCGGTGCTGGCGCTGGTGACGAGCGAAGAGCTGTTCCAGCGCTTTCCTCATTTTCGGGAAGGCGAACTCTCGAAGCTGCGGGCGCATCTAGTTAGTGAGAGGCATTTGATCCAAGTGGCGCAGCAACTCGAACTGGGCCATTACCTGCGGCTGGGACGCGGCGAGGAAAAGAGTGGCGGGCGCGGCAAAACGGCCCTGCTGGTGGACGCGCTGGAAGCGATCCTGGCGGCGATTTATCTGGATGGCGGGCTTGAGGTGGCGCGGCAGTTTGTTCTGCGCAACGTAATTGCGCCCGAGTTGGAGCGGATGGAGCGTGGAGGCGGCACTCTGCCGGTCACGGATTTCAAGTCCGCCCTGCAGGAAGCGGTGCAGAGCCTGGGACTGGCACAGCCCGCGTATGTGCTGGTGGAAGAAGCGGGGCCGGAGCACAGCAAGACGTTTACGGTGGAGGCGCGGCTGCACACGAAGAACGGAAAGAGCGCTGAGTTTGTGGGACGCGCGCAGGGTTCGACCAAGAAGAACGCGGAGCAGGATGCGGCGCGGCAACTGCTGACGTTTCTGGCGTCGCGTCCGAAAGCAGTGGGAGCGAAAGGGGCGCGGGCCTCGAGCCCGGCCGATAAGTAGATTTCATGGATTCGCCAAACGTCCCTATCGCAGCGTCCGAGGGCCCTGTTGCCCCGCCAGTCCCGCCGGTTGCGGCGACTGAGGCTCCCGCGCCCTTGCAGGTTCCTGCGGACGTTTCTGCACACGACGTTGCGGTCCCGACTCCGGGCGTTCCCTCTGCTCCGCATACCGCTCCCGCGCCGGCCTCCGACCGGCGCATCGTGACCACGCTCAGCAGTGATGTGATCGGGTCGCTACAGTCGCTGATGGGGACGGTGGTGATTGCGATCTTCGTGATTACCTTTATCGTGCAGGCGTTCCAGATTCCTTCGGAATCGATGGAGAACACGCTGCTGGTCGGCGATTATCTGCTGGTGAATAAGCTCTGCTACGGGGGACAGGGACTGGGCGATCATGTCATGCCGTATCAGAAGATCGCGCGCGGAGACATTATCGTGTTTCACTATCCGGTGGATCCGCAGCAGCATTTCGTGAAGCGCGTGATCGGCGTGCCGGGCGACCACCTGCGGATGGTGGCCAAGAGGGTTCTGATCAACGGCAAGCCGCTGGACGAACCCTATGTGCGGTTCCTGGAGCCGCCGAATAATCTGTTTCGCGATAATTTCCCTCGGACGGATATTCCAGCGATTGGCCTGGAGGGTAAGTGGTGGCTGGAGATGCGGAAGCTGGTGGAAGACGGCCAGTTGATTGTTCCCGAGGGACATTATTTCGTGATGGGCGATAACCGCGACGACAGCCAGGACAGCCGCTATTGGGGGTTCGTGCCGCGGGAAAATATTATCGGGAGGCCGCTGGTGATTTACTGGTCGGTGCGGGATTGGGACCACAGTCCGTCGGCTTCGATCATGGGGCGGTTGTATCACGTGGCGTACGCGGTCACGCACATCTTTCAGATCACGCGCTGGAACCGCACGCTGCGACTGGTACACTGAGTATTCGGCCAGCCGGCTGGCGCGGCCATCAGACGAAGGTAAAATCTCGACAGAGTACGGAAAATTCATAGTGGCGAAGAAAGAAAACGCAGTCGAAGAAAACGTCGCGGAAGAGAAACCGAAGGAAACTACGGTCGAGTTTCTCGCGTCGCTGGCGGCGGTGCTGGTGACCGGGCTGTTCATCATTACGTTTGTAGTGCAGGCGTTTGAGATTCCGTCGAGTTCGATGGAGAACACGCTGCTGATTGGCGATCACGTGTTCGTGAACCGCATCCAGTTTGCTCCCAAGAGTTCGTGGGTGGGGCCACTGCTTCCCTATCGGGACGTGAGGTTCCGGGACATTGTGGTATTTCTGTCGCCGGCTGAGCCGGGACTGTACGTGGTGAAGAGGATTATTGGGCTGCCGGGAGACCGGATCCACCTGCGGAACGGCGTAGTGTACCGCAACGGCGAGGCACTGGACGAGCCCTACGTATTGCACGACAGGGACACGATGGATCCGTACCGCAATAATTTTCCTTCGGTGCCTCCGAACGACGATCCCAACGTGTATCCGAATTGGATGGTCGACATGCAGTCGTACGTCCACGGGGACGACATCGTGGTGCCACCGGACCACTACTTTGCCATGGGCGACCACCGCGGCGTGAGTTTGGACAGCCGGTACTGGGGATTCATTCCCAAGGCAAACATCATCGGGCGTCCGATGTTCATCTACTGGTCGTTTGAGACGCCGGATGATCAATACCGGAAGACCGCGTGGGGTGATCGGGCATTGTTTCTGGGCAAAGTGGTGCTGCACTTTTTCGACGAGACACGCTGGAAACGGACGCTCCAGTTCGTAAGATAGTTCGGCAAATCAAGATGAGGCCCCTCGAAATTCCAGTAAGGGCGCGGTGAAGCTCTTTTCCTCCAAGCGGCGAATCGTGGCGGCGGTGGCATTGATTGTGCTGCTGCTGTTTGTACTGCGCCCCGGCGCCTCCCGTTTGAAATCGCGGATTATATCTTCCATCAGTTCTGGAGTCGGGCGACCGGTTGACATTGGGTCGGTTCACCTCCGCTTGCTGCCGCGGCCGGGATTCGATCTGGAAAATGTAGTGGTGTACGACGGGCCGGCATTCGGAGCGGAGCCCATGCTGCGGGCGAGCGAAGTAACGGCGGCGCTTCGCCTGACTTCGCTGCTGCGCGGGCGGTTGGAGATCGCGCGGCTGGATTTGACTGAGCCCAGCCTCAACCTGGTGCATGCGCCGGGCGGGCGCTGGAACCTGGAAGCGCTGCTGGAGCGCACGGCACACATTCCGCTGGCGCCGACGGGAAAAGCGAAGACGGAACCGCGGCCGGGATTTCCTTACATACAAGCCACGTCGGCGCGGATCAATTTTAAAAATGGTCCCGAGAAAAAACCGTACGCGCTGATCAATGCGGATTTTTCCCTGTGGCAGGATTCGGAAAACAGCTGGGGCATTCGCTTGAAGGCGCAACCGTTCCGCACGGATCTGAACTTGAACGATACGGGCCTGCTGCAGGTGAACGGGACGTGGCAGCGCGCGGACAATCTGCGCGAGACGCCGTTGCGCTTCACCGTCGAGTGGAATCACGCGCAGCTTGGACAGTTTACGAAGTTCTTCACGGGGAACGATCAGGGCTGGCGGGGAGAGGTTCTGCTGGACGTGGCGATCGAGGGCACGCCGGCGAAGTTGCAGATCACGAGCAGCGCGTCGATTCAGGATTTCCGGCGGTACGACATTGCAAGCGGGCAGGCACTGCGACTGGGGGGCCACTGCGGCGGAGAATACAGTTCGTTCAACCATGCGTTTCACGGAATTCTCTGCAGCGCTCCAGTGGGCAGAGGGGTGGTCACACTGGAGGGGGACATGGGCCTGCCGGGAAGCCACAGCTATGGGCTCACGCTGACTGCGGACAACGTACCGGCGAGCGCCGCGGCGGTGCTGGTAGAGCGGGCGAAGAAGAATCTGCCCGAAGATCTGGTTGCAGGCGGGACACTGAGCGGGAGTTCTTCGATCACAGAGAATGCCGTGACTACGTCGAACCTTCCATTGTCGAGCTTTCAATTTGAAGGCCGCGGGGAGATCGCCAACTTTCGTCTGGCCTCGACTGCGAACAAGGCGGAGATTGGGCCGGAGACAATTCCTTTCCTGCTTACCACCGTCAAGTCGGCGGCGCGAAAGCAAGCGGCTCGCAAGAGCGCGGCGAGTATGCAGTTTCCGGATGGGCCGCATGTGGAGTTCGGGCCGTTCCCGGTTGCAATCGGACGCGTGGCTCCGATCGCTCGCGGATGGGTCAACCGAGGCGGTTATAACCTTTCGGTTGTGGGGGAAGCTGAGATTGCGAAGTCGTTGCGAGTGGCGCGGATGTTTGGCCTCGCGGCGTTGCAGGCTGCATCGGAAAGCACGGCGCAGGTTGATTTACAGATCGCGGGATCGTGGGCGGAACGCAGTAACGGGACGACCTCTGGCTTTACAGGACCGCAAGTGACGGGAACGGCGAGGTTGCGCAACGTTCGTGTCGCGCTTCGCGGCGTGGCCAGCCCGGTCGAAATTGTCTCGGCCGACATGCAACTGCTGCCGGACGAGGTGCGCGTCGCGAAATTGAGCGCGAAGGCAGCGGACACTGCATGGACTGGTTCTCTGGAGATGCCACGCGGGTGCGGAACTCCGGGCGCGTGCGAGGTGCATTTCATCCTGAACGCGGATCAGATTGCGCTCGTCGAACTGAGCGCGTGGGTGAATCCGAGCCCGAAGGAGCGGCCGTGGTATCGCGTGCTGGAGTCGGATCCGCAAGCCGGGCCGCCTTTTTTCGCGAGCGTGCGCGCTTCCGGGCAACTCAGCGCCGATCGCTTGCAAATGCAGAGCCTGGCGGCGACGCGGGTATCGGCGAAGGTGAGTCTTGACGGCGGGAAATTGGGAATCTCGGAGTTGAGCGGCGATTTTCTTGGCGGCAAGCATCGCGGCGAATGGCAGGCGGACTTCAGCGGGAAGCCCGCGGTTTGCAGCGGCAGCGGGAGCCTGACTGGAGTCTCGCTGGCGCTCTTGGCGGACGCGATGAAGGATAGCTGGGTCGCGGGGACGGCGAGCGCGACCTATGAGGTGAAAGGACCGTGCCCTGCTGAGTTCTGGACGTCGGCCGAAGGGACGATGCAGTTTGAGATGAAGGACGGGGCACTGCCACACGTCGCGCTGAGCGAGGATGCGGAAGGTTTGAAGGTTACGCGTCTGGCAGGGCAGGCACGGCTGCAAGCGGGCGAGATCGCGATGAAAGACGCAAGGCTGGATTCTCCCGGCGGGAAGTTTCTGGTGAGCGGGAGTGCGTCGTTGAAGGGCGAACTGGATTTCAGGCTGGCGAAGGTGCCGGCCGGAGCGACGGCTGCGGGGTATACGGTCACTGGGACGGCGGGGGAGCCGCGGGTCGTTCCCTTGCCGGGCGCCGAGACGCAGGCGCGACTGAAGCCTTAGTGTTTCTTAGATCTGGTTTCTTCGTGCTTGAAATGATATTATCAATCATATGAGACAAGCTAAGACCTTTACGATTAGCGATGACATCTTGACCGAAATCGCAAGCACCAAGGGCACCGTATCGACCAGCGAACGCGTGAACGAACTCCTGAGGCGGGCTCTCGAACTGGAGCGTCGCGAACGCCTCGAGATGGAAGCCGCCGAATTCTTCTCGATCGACGGGGCAGATTCCGTTCGCGAGAGAGTTGCGTACCAGAAAGCCTCGAAAGAGGCGTTGTCCCGGGGCTGAAGCATGCCGAAAGTTCCGGCTGGGTGGTACCCAAAGCGGGGCGAAATCTACTGGTTACGCCTCGACAAGAACCGTCCGGCCTTGATTATTTCGAATGACGCGCTGAACCGGCACGCGTTGGATGTCTGCGTCGTACCGATCACGTCGGTTCATCACAGGCGGTTCGCGTTGCGAGTGGCGATCGGAGCAGGTGATGGCGGAGTCGTCCGAGACTCGTGGGCCAAGTGCGACCAGGTTACAACCCTCGACAAACAAGGCGTAGTCTATCCTCCTTTGGGTCGACTGTCCTCTGCTACGCTCCGACGCATCGAAGAAGGAATCCGGCTCGCGCTTGAACTTTCCTAAGTTCATGGCCTAAGGCACGTAGCCTGCGCCGCGCAATACTTTGCCGGGAAGTGCGCCGGTCATCTTTCCCTGATCGATCACCGGTACGCCGTTGATCAGCACATATTCCATTCCTTCCGAAAGCTGATTGGGATTGTCGAACGTGGCACGATCATGCACCGTGGCAGGATCGAAGATGACGACGTCGGCCCACATGCCGGCTTTCAAAACGCCGCGATCGGTGAGGCGCATGCGCTGCGCGGGCAGCGCGGAGAACTTGCGGATGGCGTCTTCCAAAGTCAGAACTTTTTCTTCGCGGACATACTTGGCCAGGATGCGCGGGAACGTGCCATAGGCGCGGGGGTGAGGATGCGACTGGCCCAGAATGCCTTCGGGCGACGTGCCTTCGGAATCGTTGTCGATGGCGACCCAGGGCTGCTGCAGGGCGAGCGTTACGTCGGGCTGCGACATTCCGAAGACGGCGACTTCGGTAGATGGATCCTGAATGAGGATGTCGAAGAGCGCGTCCATGGGATCTTTGTTCGACGACTTGGCAATCTCTGAGAGACGCTTCCCCAGCAGTGGCGCCAGGGCCGGATTTTCGACGGCGCCGATCATGATCGCATCAGGGCCGGGAATCTCCTGCCATTCGTTGTCCCACTCTTTGGATGGAGCGAGCATGTCTTTGCGAATGCGGGCGCGAGTGACGGGATCTTTCAGGCGCTCGACGAGTTTGGCGTCGCCGCCATCGTGCGCCCACGGCGGGATGAAAGCGGAGAAGCCGTTGTACCAAGCGGTATAGGCATAAGTGTCGGCGCTGACGTCGGCGCCGGCGGCGCGGGCGGCGTTGATCTTGGCAACGACTTCGGGCATGCGTCCCCAGTTGTCTTTGCCCGCAACTTTGATGTGCCAAATCTCCACGGGGATGTGGGCTTCGCGGCCGATGCGGAGGGCTTCGTCGATGGCCTCGAGAACCGAGGCGCTCTCGTCGCGCATGTGGGTCGAGTAGATGCCGCCGGATTTGCTGGCTTCCGTGGCGAGCGCGATCAGTTCTTCTGTTTTGGCGTAGGGCGCGGGCGCGTACTCGAGCGACGTGGAGACGCCGACGGTGCCGTCTTTCATGGCTTCGCGCACCAGAGCCTGCATTTGCTCCAGTTGCGCGAGCGTGGGTTGCTTGTCGTCATCGCCGAGGACCATGCGTCGGACTTGCGTGGCGCCCACGTAACTTGCGAGATTGATGCCCATGCCCTGCTTTTCAAGCCGTGCGAAATATTGGCGGAAGGTGCGCCAGTCGGGAGTGATCTTGAAGTGTTCGTAACCCTGGCGGTCCGACTGAATGATCGCGTCGTTGAGCGGAGCGATGGAGCCGCCTTCGCCGGTAATTTCGGAAGTGATCCCCTGGAAAATCTTTGAGGGCAGGCGCGGGTCGACGAGGATGGTGAGTTCCGACTGGCCGAGCATGTCGATGAAGCCGGGGGCGACGACTTTGCCGGCCGCGTCGATGGTGCGCTTGCGCGGGGCAGCGGAGAGATTGCCGATGGCGGCGATTTTTCCGTCGCGGATGCCGAGGTCTCCGGAGTACCAGGGAGAGCCGGTGCCGTCGATGATGTGGCCGTGGGTGATGACGAGGTCGAGGGATGGTGTTTGGGCGAAGGCAAACGAGGTGAGCAGCAGGAATGCAAGGAAGACGAGAATGCGAATTGCGGTCGAAGTGATCTGGATGTTGTTGTTCATCTCTCGTACCCTCAGGGGCTAAAGCCCTAACCTTTTTCACGCTTAACGCGGCCCTCAAGGGCCGCTCTTCCACGTTTCTATCACGCTTGCGGTGGTCCTAAAGGACCGCTCTTCCAGGCTCCGGAACCGGCGGCCGCTCCAAGAGCAACCCAAATCCCTAGCGCCAGCCATTCGTAGATTGTGAAGTGGCCGGGGATGAGCGGGACCACCTTCATCAGGGCCATGGCGATGCCGACGGCCAAGCCGAACCAGGCCACGGCACGCTCGGCGGCCGACAGCGACATCACGGCGGGCTTGGTGCGCGCAAGGGCAAGACATGCCGCGCACGCGGCGGACCATCCTATTGCGCAGGCGACGGATCCCACTTCGGTGACGGGAACCAGGATCGCGTCGCCCAACAGCATACACGCGGCGGTCGCGAGGCCGACGCAGAGGACTGCGGCTGACGGCGTTTGGTAACGATCGTGAATCGCTCCGACGCGGGAGTCGACCATGCCGCGGCGTCCCAGGGCAAAGAGCAGGCGGCTGGCCGCGACGAAGTTTCCGTTGAAGCACTTGAAGAGCGACAACAGAGCGGCGGCGAGAATGATTTGGACGATCCAGCGGGAGCCGAGCGCCTGCTGGAACGCCACTGCGGTCATAAATTTTTCCCCGGTCAGTTGGCGCCAGGGAGCTACGAATGAGACGGCCGCGACGATGCTGGCGTAGAAGAGAATGCCGATGACGATGGCCATCCAAATGGCGCGGAAGAATCCGCGGCTGCGAAAGTTCGGGCTGGCTTCTTCGGCGGCCTTGCCTACGGATTCGAATCCGGTCATGAAATAGGGAACGATTTGGATGACCAGCAGGATCGAGATCAGCGGTGTGTGCGTGAACAGCGGCTGGATATTCGCAGGCTTGCCACGGCTGACACCGAGAGCGACAAAGATAATGAAGAGACCGAGAGTGCCGAAGCTGGTCCAATTCTGAAACGTGGCGCTGAGGCGGATGCCGCGGTAGTTCAGGACGGTGAGCAGCGCGGTCAACGTTAGGCCGACGACGAGGTGCGCAAGATACACGGGGCGGCCGGCGATGCGGTAGAGTTCCATCGAATCGAGGCCGGGAATGATGTAGCCGGCGATGCGGCCGACGGCGACGGCCTCCCATGGGCAGACGATGAAATAGGCGAGCGTCATCATCCAGCCGGTGGCGAAGCTAATGGGGCGCGAGAAGACGGCGGAGGTGTAGGCGATTTCTCCGGCGGCGTCGGGCATCGCGACGACGAGCTTGCCGTAGACCCATCCGATGGGAAGGAGGAGCGCGCCACCGATCACGAAGCCGAGCAGGGCGCCGAGAGATCCGCCACGGAGGAGCCAGTCGTCCATGATGACGAGCCAGCCGACACCGACCATAGTTCCCCAGCCGAGAGTGAAGTAATCGGTGGCGCGGAGTTGGCGGGCGAGAGTGTTCACCGGGTTGTGATGAGAGAGTGGCGCGAATTATAAAGCATTTGTGCGCCGAGTCGCTGGGCTGCGCCCGGCGGACAGCCGAGGGCGGCTGTCCCCACATTCCGGCTTTTCGCGTGTTAGTATCGAAATCAGCCCTGCATGATACTTCAAGACCTGATCTGGACATACAGCCCTGCTGATTGGCCGTCGTTCGCGGAGCGGGGCTTCCATCGATAAATGACATCTTCTGCCAAATCTCGCAAACGCGTGCTCAGCGGTATGCGCTCGACCGGCAAGTTGCACCTGGGCAACTATGTGGGCGCGCTGCAGAACTGGGTGCGCATGCAGGACGAGTACGAATGCTTTTTCATGGTGGCCGACTGGCACGCGCTGACGACCGATTACGCCGACACATCTCGCATCAAGGAAAATTCGCTGGAAGTCACGCTCGACTGGCTGGCGGCGGGACTCGATCCGGAGAAGTCGGTGATCTTTATCCAGTCGCATGTTCCGGCGCACGCGGAGTTGCATCTGCTGCTTTCGATGATTACTCCGCTGGGATGGGTGGAACGAGTTCCTTCGTACAAGGAGCAACAGGAGAACATAAAGGGTAAAGATCTGACCACGTACGGATTTCTTGGCTACCCTGTGCTGATGTCTTCCGACATCATGGTCTACAAGGCGAACGCGGTGCCGGTCGGGGAGGATCAGGTGGCGCACGTGGAACTGACGCGAGAAATTGTGCGACGGTTTAACGGGTTCTATGGCAAGTCTGGGGATGTTTTTCCTGAGCCCGCGGCGCTGCTCACGCCTGCGGCGAAGTTGCCGGGGACCGACGGGCGCAAGATGTCGAAGTCGTACGGGAACACGGTGATGTTGACCGATCCGGAGCCAGTGGTGCGGCAGAAGCTGAAGACGATGGTGACGGACCCGGCGCGGGTGCGACGGTCGGATCCGGGGAATCCGGATGTGTGTCCCGTGGGCGATCTGCACAAAATCTTCAGCGACAAGGCGACGATGGCCAAGGTCAATGAAGGCTGCCGGTCGGCGGGGATTGGGTGCATCGAGTGCAAGGGCTGGGTCGCGGACGCGCTGGTGAAGCTGCTGAACCCGATGCAGGAGCGACGCAAGAAATTTGAAGAGAATCCGCGGCTGGCGTGGGATATTCTGGAGGCTGGCACAGAGCGGGCGCGGAAGGCGGCGGGCGAGACGATGGACGATGTGAGGGCTGCGATGGGGATGTCGCTGGGGTATGAGGGGCCGAAGTAGTCAAATCCCCACTTCTCGCGCAAAGAACGCGCGAGAAATGGGGCACCCGAGCCAAAGTGCATAGATCCTTCCCCTTCGACTGGCTCAGGGTAGGATGACAAGGGCAAAGAGTTCATGACGGACAATTCAAAACTCGATGCGGCGAATGCGACGCTCGCGACTGCGCCGCCGGCGGTCGTTGCTGGCGCCGCGGCTGGCAAGGGTACGGCGAAGAAGGAAGAGAGCGACTCGCCGTTTGCCGTAGCGGTGACCGATGTCTACGAAGGGCCGCTGGACCTGCTGTTGGACTTGATCCGGAAGCAGGATATCGACATTTACGATATTCCGATTGCGAAGATTACGGCGCAGTATCTGGCGTATGTGGAGAAGATTCGCGAACTCGATGTGAACGTGGCGGCGGAATTCATCTACATGGCCGCGGTGCTGATTCACATTAAATCGAAGATGCTGCTGCCGCGCGATCCAGATGCAGTAGTGGAGGATCAGGAAGATCCGCGGAACGAACTGGTCAACCGGTTGCTGGAGCATGAGAAATTCAAGTCGGCCGCGCAGATGCTGTTGCAGAAGCAGCAGATTGAAGATGCGGTACTGTCAAATCCTTCGCTGAAGGAATTCATGGAGGCAGAGGGTACCGAGCCCGAGATCGCCGCGGACGTGATCGATCTGGTCAAGACATTTCAGCAGGTGCTGGAGCGGGTAAGAACGCGTCCGGTGCTCAACGTCGACGAGGAAACGGTGACGGTTGGGCAGATGATTGATTACCTGCGGCGCCTACTCGATCTGGAGGACCGGCCGATCCGGCTGAAGCAGTTGCTGATGCGGGTTCCCTCGCGGCCCGCGCTGGTGTGCATGTTCCTGGCGTTGCTGGAGATGGTGCGGCTGCAGGCGATCCAGGTGCGGCAGGAGAAAATGTTCGGCGAGATCGCGGTCCGCAAGCACACGCACTTCGACGAGATCATGAAAGAGCAGTCGGCGGTGCGCGACGACTGGAGATAAACAAAAGTTTCAATGTTTCAGAGTTTCAAGGTTTCAGGCCTGTGAAACATTGAGACCTTGAAATTCGAAAACCTGACTATGAGTCTTAAAGCTCAGCTCGAAGCCATTATTTATGCGGCGGAAACGCCGATTACGCTGGAGCAGATGACCCAGCTCGTGAAAGAGACTGTGATCGCGGAGGGAGCGGCGGACGAGGCGGAGATGAAGTCGCGCGTCCGCTCGTGTCTGGAAGAACTTGTCGGCGAATATGGCGGGCCCGATCACGGCATTGAGGTTCGGCAGGTCGCCGGCGGATACCGCATGTCGACCAAGCCGGAACAGCACGAGGTGGTGCGGGCGTTCGCGAAGAGCTTGAAGCCGCCGATCCGGCTGTCGCTGCCCGCGCTGGAGACGCTGGCCGTGATTGCTTACAAGCAGCCGTTCACTGTGCCGGAGATCAATGACATTCGCGGCGTCGATTCTGGCGGCGTGATTGGGACTCTGCTCGATCGCAAGCTGATTACTACGGCGGGGCGGAAACAGGTGATTGGGCGTCCGATTCTGTACAAGACGACCAAGGAATTCCTGATGCGGTTTGGGTTGAAAGATGTGAACGAGCTGCCCAGCATGGAGGAGTTCGAAAAGCTTGTGGCGGAATCGTTTCAGGCGGAGTTGATTCCGGCGGAGAGCGCGGCGGCTGAGGTTCCGACAGCGGCCGCGAGTGAAGCATCCGACGCGGAATCGAGCAGTGAAGTTTCGGAAGCGGAGAAAGAAGCGAGCTGATCGCGAATAATTGTTGTGCCGTCCCTCCGGGACTTGTTCCTTTGTGGTTTACCGGACCCAGCGCTGAAGCGCTGGGCTAAATTGTTTTCGCCCCTCCGGGGCTCGGAGACTCATTCCCTGCGGCACGGCGCTCGGTTGCCGCTGAGATTTGGAAGTTCATTTATGCCGATGGAACGGCTGCAAAAGATTATCGCTGCTGCTGGGGTTGCTTCCCGCCGGAAGGCTGAGGAACTGATCTCGGCGGGGCGCGTGCAGGTCAACGGAACCGTGGTGACGGAACTCGGCACCAAGGCCGATCCGGAGACGGATCACGTGCGCGTGAATGGAAAACTTCTGCAGGGGGCGCAGCGGCACACCTACCTGTTGCTCAACAAGCCCAAGGGTTACGTCACGACGATGAGCGATCCCGAGAAGCGGCCGACCGTGATGGATCTGATTCACGGCGTGAGGGGCCGCGTGTATCCGATCGGGCGTCTCGATTATGCCAGCGAAGGATTGCTGCTGATGACCAACGACGGCGACCTTGCACACCGGCTGATGAAAGCGGCTTCGCACGTTGCCAAGACCTACGTCGTGAAAGTCGCGGGCACGCCGAAGGAAGAGGCGATTGCCAAACTGCGGGCGGGGGTGTCCATCGCTACCGACGACGGGAAGCGCGTGAAGACCGGGCCCGCCCTGGTGCGCGTCGTGAAAGAGGCGGCGAATCCGTGGTACGAGATCACGCTGGTGGAAGGGCGGAACCGGCAGATCCGGCGCATGTTTGAGACGGTGGGGCATCACGTGGAGAAGATCAAGCGAGTGCGATATGGACCACTGACGCTCGACGTTCCTCCGGGGAAGTTTCGATCGCTGACGTTGCGGGAAATCGAAAAATTGAAATCCGCCAGCACGACGAGCGCGGCGCGGGGCAAGCAACCTGCGAAGTGATGTACGGCGAGCATGAGCCGATTCTTTGATCTGGTTTCGAAGCCGGCGCGCGAGATGGGCGGATTCCTTCCGCCGCCGTCGCCGAGGCGATCATCCCTCGACACTCAGCCGCGGATCATTAAGCTTGACTCCAACGAAAATCCATTTGGACCGTCGCCGCGCGCGGTGGAGGCGATGCAACTGGCTCTGGCGGCAGCGAACTCCTATCCCGACGACGAGTGCTCAGAGTTGCGCCGCAAGCTGGCTGCTTACCACGATGTGCCGACCGAACAAGTTCTGGTGACCGCGGGATCGACCGCGCTGCTGGGTTTGCTGTGCCAGACGATGCTCGCGCCAGGGTTGAATGCGGTAACCAGCGAGCGGTCGTTCATTGTCTATGCGATGGCGGTGCACGCCGTGGGGGCGCAGTTGATTGAGGCTCCGATGCGCGAAGATGGATTCGATCTGGGCGCGATCCTGGAGGCAATCAATGAGGATACGCGCGTCGTGTTTCTGGCGAATCCTAACAATCCGACAGGAACGCTGATCGAGGCCGAAGTGGTGGATAAGTTCATTGCCGAAGTTCCGGGGCATGTGGTGGTGGTTCTGGACGAGGCTTATTACGAGTTTGCGTCGCACTTCGCGGTGCGGCGGAAGGTTGAGTATTCGGGGTCGCTGAAATATCTGCGACAGGGCTCCAGCGTAGTAGTGCTGAGAACGTTTTCGAAGGCCCATGGACTGGCTGGGCTGCGCGTGGGATATGGCTTGGGTCCGGCCGAACTGCTGGCATATTGCGCGCGCATGCGCGATACATTCTCAGTGTCGACGGTGGCGCAGGCCGCAGCCGTGGCGGCGCTCGATGACTTGAATCATGTAGGACGGGTCGTTTCAAACAATGCGGAGCAGGCGCAGATTTTGGGCGTGGGATTGTCGGAGTTGGGATATCGCGTGGTTCCGACGGCGGCGAATTTTCTTTATTGCGATCTGCAAGAGGATGCGTTCGGATTCGCGGAGCGATTGCGAGGTGAGGGGGTGAGCGTGCGCCCGTTGGGTGGGTGGGGTGCACCGAATTGTATTCGGGTGAGCATCGGGACGCCGGAGCAGAATCAGGTATTTCTGAGTGCGGCGCGGAAGGTTGGTGGGGCAACGTAGATGTGCCTCAGGGGCTAAAGCCCTTCCCCTAGAGGGCGGCTTTATCGCAGCGCTGAAAGCGCTGCGCCACCCAAATGCTGCGTTACTCAAGAACTGTTTCACTCAAATGCTGAGTCACCCAAAAGCTGCGTCACCCAAAGGCTGTGTCACACCAAAAGCTGCACGACCCAAAAGCTGCGCCACCCAAAAGCGACTACCAAAGAAACAAAATCTCCAAAAACAAAGCTCTCAGCTACGACGCGGGGATTCTGGCGGCGCCGTAGAGGCCGGCGTCGCTGCCGAGCAGGGCGCGGGTGATGATTGTTTTCTTGCGGGTGTAGCCGATCAGAGCGGATGCGCCTTCCTTCTTGCCGACTGCATCTTCCGGCGCACTCGCAGCGTAGACCAGCGAACGGTCGCGCAATTCCGCAAACATCTGC
This sequence comes from Acidobacteriaceae bacterium, assembly GCA_003166855.1. GTDB lineage: Bacteria > Acidobacteriota > Terriglobia > Terriglobales > Acidobacteriaceae > Sulfotelmatobacter. Next base: position 21,332 of record PMUM01000214.1, read on the forward strand.
GGCGCAAAGGCGTCCCATGCGCTGGCAACGCCTCCGCCAATCACGAACATATCCAGGTTGAGAACGTTGATCAGGCCCGCGAGCAGGATTCCCAAAACCTGGCCGAAGCGGTGAAAGATGCGGCGGGCATCCGGGTCGCCCTGAATCGCGAGGTTGTAGATCGAACGGGCGCTGAATTCCGGATCGGACTTGGCAGCCTTCGCTAAGCCAGGCGCATTTCCGGTGGCAATCGCCTCGTGCGCCATGCGGACGACTGCCGTCGCCGACGCGTAGCGTTCTGCACAACCGTGATTACCGCAGCCGCAGGGGACGCCATCTGGCTCAACGGTGACGTGGCCAAACTCACCTGCCATGCCGGTCATGCCGTAGAAGATTTTATCGTTCAGGACGATAGCACCGCCGATGCCAGTGCCCAATGTGAGCATCGCCATATTGTCAACGCCACGGCCGGCGCCCAGCCACTTCTCGCCGAGAGCGGCGACTTTGGCATCGTTATCGAGAAAAACGCGGACGCCCAAGCGGCGCTCGATTTCGTCGCGCACAGGATAATCGGACCATCCGGGAAGATTGGCGGATTTGCACATCATCCCTGTTTCCCTGTCGATGATGCCGGGGACACCGATGCCGGCGCCGACGAAGCGGCCGCTGCCGCGATATTGCTCGGTCAGGCGGTGGATGGCATCGCACATTTCGCCGATGACGTGGTCGCGGCCGAGCGCAACTTTGACGCCGAGAGTAATTTTTTCGAGAAGCTGTCCGTCCGTGCTGACGGCGGCGATGCGCAGGTTGGTGCCGCCGAGATCGACTCCGATGGAAAAATCAGGCATGACGGAGAAGATTATCAGATTGCGACAGCAGTGGTCTCATTGTTGATTGATAACTAAGGAAGCGAGCCAAACGCGTGATTCATGCGTCGCAGAGAGCGCGACGCAACGCGCAGCTCGCCCAGACCCTTCTGCGGGCAAAATGCGCCCGCCTCAGGATGACAACCTTTACTTCTGGCACTTGGGGCAGTAGTGGCTGCTGCGGCCGGCGATTACGACTCGTTTGATCGGTGTCTTGCAGACTAGACAAGGCTCACCTTCGCGGCCGTAGACGCGGTGCTGTAGTTGGAAGAATCCTTCTTCGCCGTCGGCGTCGACGTAGTCCGAGATGGAGGATCCGCCGAGGGCGATGGCTTCTTGCAGGACTTCTTTCACCGCGAGGAGCAGCTTGGCGAGCTGGTCGCGGGTGATGGTCGAGGCGCGACGTCTTGGGCGCAGGCCGGCACGGAATAAAGATTCGTCGGCATAAATGTTGCCGACACCGCGCAGGAGTTTCTGGTTCAGTAGCGCGCTTTTGATGGGAGTCTTGCGGCCGCGGAACAGCGTCAGGAAGCGGTCGAGATCGGCTTCCAGCGGCTCGATGCCGGTGGCATCGAAGTCTCCGGCTTGCGCGACGCTCAGGCGGCCGAAGCGGCGAGGATCGACGAAGCGCAGTTCCCTGCCCGACGACAGACGGAGGATGGCGTGGGTGTGCTTCGCGACTTCCGTTTGTGGCTCACAAATCCTCAGGCTGCCGGTCATGCCGAGGTGGACGATCCATTGAGCTTTGGTGTATGTGGGGCGGGCGCCCACGCCCGCCTCGGCTGGCAGGATTGATGGAGCCTGCGTTCCCTTCTGCTTTCGATCTGCTCTTCGGCTTTTCGCGGGCGAGGGCGGCACATAATTTCGATCTTGTTCGAGGTCGAAGACGATGTGCTTGCCCATGCGGCGGACGGCGGCGATGCGGCTGTGTTCCAGCGTCGCGGCGATCGCGGATGCGGGGGACTTCAGAGGCTCTTTTTTTTGGCCCAGCCAGACGGATTCGACGGCGTCTCCGGTGACGCGCTTGGCGAGGCCGCGGGCGATGGTTTCGACTTCGGGGAGTTCGGGCATGGTTGTTTTGCCAGTGAGGCCTTGTGCCGCCCCTACGGGACTTGTTCCATTCTCTTCACGCCTACCCAGGACTTACGTCCTGGGCTATCATGTTCCGCCCCTTTGGGGATGGAGCACAGCGACGCCAGGCTGCACGCTTCACCCTGTGCGTATTCGCGGTATCTGAGTTACATAAGATGCGTGGTCGCACTGAAGACAAATCCGAGACATCTACAAGCCTTGCACGAATGCAGCTTGACTCAGAAGGCTGCAAGTCTACTTCTTCAGGAACGTTCCCTGCTCCAGTTCCTGGAATGCCTGCTGGAGTTGCTCTTGCGTGTTCATGACAATGGGACCATACCACGCTACCGGCTCTTGGAGCGGTTTTCCTGAGACGAGGAGGAAACGGACTCCGTCTTCGCCGGCCTGCACAGCGACTTCATCGCCGCGGTCGAAGACGACCAGAGAGCGGTTCTCAGCGTCGGCGGGAGGCTTGGTATCGGCCCATCCGACGCTTTCGGTTGGGACGGAGAGCGGCCCCGAGGCATTGCAGAACTTTCCGTCTCCGGCGAAAACGTAGGCGAAGGCGTGGCGCGTCGTTTCGACGGGCAGCGTCTTTCTTTTTCCCGGCGGCACTGACACGTCGAGGTAAATGGGATCCGCGGCGATGCCGTCGACGGGGCCGGACTTGCCCCAGAAAGTTCCGCAGACGATGCGGACGTGCGTGCCGTCGTCGTCGGTGACCTGTGGGATGTCTCCGGTCTTGACTTCCTGATAGCGCGGCGCGGTCATCTTCAGCGCCGATGGAAGGTTCGCCCAGAGTTGGAAGCCGTGCATGCGGCCGGTAGGGTCGCCCTTGGACATTTCCTGATGAATGATGCCGCTGCCGGCGGTCATCCACTGCACGTCACCAGCGGCGATGGCGCCGTGATTGCCCATGCTGTCGCCGTGTTCGACGGTTCCGGCGAGGACGTAGGTGATGGTCTCGATGCCGCGGTGCGGGTGCCAGGGAAATCCGGCGAGGTAGTCCTCGGGAACGTCGTTGCGGAAATCGTCGAGGAGCAGGAACGGGTCGAAGTCGTGGGTGTTGCCGAAGCCGAAGGCGCGGCGCAGATGCACTCCGGCACCTTCGAGCGTGGGCTTGGACTTGATGAGGCGCTTGACGGGGCGAATGGACATTGGGATCTCCGTGTCTTGACGACGATTAAGAGAAGATGGTTGAAACAGGTTTGATGCGCCCCGGTGCCCGCAGGACGCAGACCCGCGCAAACGGGCCGCCAATACTCAAGATTGGCGCTCTAGAGTGTATAATTTCCGGACCTTCATGGCGACCTTGCCGTCGTCATTGGGCGAACCAGATTTCGCTGACCGGATTTTGGTAACCCGGGATACGAGGCCACCCCCGTCCGCGAGCCCGCCCGATTGATTACCTCGACAGGAGACATTGTGAAGCATTCATCCGAAAAGTGGTTCGCAGGCAATGCCCATCAGCCAGCGGTTGTACGCGGCGCGACCTTTCTTCTTTTCCTGCTTCTTTCATTGGCGTTCCTGGGGGAGCCGGCGACGGCTCAAACCGGATATACGGGGATCTTTGGCGGCGGCCCGTTTTATAAGAACGCGACCAACAACATCACCGAAATCGAGAATTCCGGATTCACGGAAGCCATTGTCTGGAGCGTCGAAGTCAGCAGCACCGGCGACTTGAATTTCAATGGTGAGTTCCCGCTGACGTCCGGCGGCGTTTATGTCGGCAATCAGTACTATCCCAACTTCGCCTCGGACATGGCGACGCTGAAACAAGGGACGGTCAAGCGGGTGACGTTCAGCATTGGCTCATCCAACTTCGGAGACTGGCAAGACATTACGAACCTGGTGAACACGCAAGGCACCGGCCCGACGAGCATCCTCTACAAGGACTTCCAAGCTCTGAAGGCGGCCATCCCGGCTCTGGATGCCATCGACTTCGACGATGAGAACAGCTTCAATTCGCCGACCACGATTTCGTTTGGGGTGATGCTGGGGCAATTGGGTTATCACGTGATGCCCGATGCGTTCGACCAGAGCAGCTACTGGACGAATGTCGTCTCGCAAATTAACAGTCAGCTGCCTGGCACAGTGGACGGAGTGCACTTGCAGGCTTATGCCGGTGGCAGCGGAAACAACCCGTGTGTGGGATGGAATTTCGGCACCGTTCCCGTGTTTCCCGGGCTGTGGGATCAGGACGACACTCCGAGCCAGGTACAGAGCATCATGACTGGCTGGCGCAACCAGTGCGGCATTGTCGGCGGATTCATGTGGCTCTATGACGACTTCGTGGGCAATGGTCTGGCGGCGCAGTATGCGAGCGCAATCAACAACGCGGTCAGCAGCACCGGCTTTACGCTCTCGGGTCCGAGCAATGTGTTCTTGAATCAAAGTTCCACGGCCAATGCTTCGATCACAATCAAGCCCTTAAACGGCTTCAACGGGACGGTGACGCTGAGTCTGTCGACTCTGCCGAAAGGCGTCCGAGCCACGATCAAGGGGACGGGGAATAAGCGAACCGTGGTGCTCACCGCGGGTGCCGCTGCCAGCACGGGATTCACAACTGTGACCGTTACCGGCACCTCGGGCACTATCAAAGAAACTGTGGCATTCAGCTTGGCGGTAAGCGCAGGCGTGGGGACGACCGGAACGGGCACGCAGGTCGATCTGTCGTCGGAATTCGACGTGGACGGGATCTACCAGGACGGCACGACATACACGACCGGAGGCCTCGACGGCCAGGGGTATTCGTACTCGGCGAACCTGCTCACTGCGTCGCGCGTGTATAACAGCACGTTGCTCAAGTTCGGAGCCGCCGGTCAACCGGACGCGATCGGTTGCAGCGGGCAATCGGTTTCGTTGCCCCAGGGCCAGTTTTCCAGCCTGCTGCTGTTAGGAACGGCCATCGAGGGGAATCAGGCGTCACAAACGCTCACCGTCACCTACACCGATGGAACGAACACGAAATTCGTGCAAAGCTTCAGCGACTGGTTCACTCCTCAGAAATTCCATGGCGAGTCGGAAGGCGTTGCCATGGCGTACCGGAATTTTGATAATGGCACGAAGGATCAGCGCACTTTCAATCTGTATGAGTACCGGTTGGCTGTGAACAAGGCTAAGACTGTGCAGAGCATCACGCTGCCCAACAATGCGAAGGTTCTGGTGCTCGCGGCAACGCTGCTGCCGTGAACGGGGCGTAGACCTAGCTCCTTGAGAGGGGAAAGGCCGCGGTTCACCGACTTCTTCGCGAGGGGCGGCGTAGGCGCTGACTTCTAGTCCTTGAGCGGGACGACCGCGCTGCCGTCGCGGCAAAAGGTGGCGACCCTTTGCAAGTCGCCGTTGGCGCGGGGAAGGGTCATCACCGGGCCATAGCAATAGACGGCATGGCCGGAGGCGGCGAAGTACCAGCGTCCGCCCTTGGTGTGTTTGGCGATCTGGGTGGTCGGCTGGCGCAGGGGCTTTTGGGGCGCCCAGGGAGCAACCGGCAGACTGAACAACAAGGCTAGGGTCAGGACCTTCATTGTGTACCTGGTTTCCGACTTCCGCTTCAGAACGAAAGTGCCGCAGTGTTCAGTTTGCTTTCTACAATCGTAATTGCTGGGTCGTGCTTATATCGTGATCAGGGTCCGGACATCGTCCACCAGATCAGCCGCCGGCTTCGACGGCATTTTGAAATCTGGTTTCTGTTTGGCGGACTGGCTCTGGGTACGTTGCTGCTGTGGTCCTGCCTGGGAAGACGGGGCCTGACTGGTTGGTGCCTGGGTTGACGGGTACTGGGTCGACGGGTTCTGGGTCACTGGGGCTTGGGTCTTGGCCGAGGATGCCTGGGCGCTATCCTGCGCTGCCTTCTGCTTCACTGCCGACAGTTCAGTGCTGTCGCGGAAGAGCTCGCGAATCAGAGCGCGTTGCGATTCGATGGTCCGCCCCTGCTCCACAATCAGCATGGTCATCAGGCCGTAGGAGAGCAGAAACAAAACGGTCAGCAGCGGCAACCAGCCGTGCTTCTTGGGAGTGGCGGGGGGTGCGATGACTGATACGGCGGGTACGGCGTCGGTTCCGAATAGAGTTGTCAAGTGGCACCCCGGTCTTAGCCCTAAACTCGCAGGCACTCAGAGAATTGCACCCAGGCAACCATCGGGAGCAATCCGCTTAAATGCCTGATCACAGGACGGTTAACCGCATTTCGGAAGGCGGGGCGGAAGGTCAGATGTGCAATTCAATGCACATTATGAGTAAGCGAGATTTGTCGAGGCCCGTTCCGCTCTGCAGATGGCCCGCCCGGCGCGGCTTTGCACGGGACCGCCTGAGGGGACATGGTCCTTTTCGGGACGATTTTGGTTACTCCAGTTACTTTTTTCGCAACGCCTTGATCTCGTAATATCGACAGTTCGTGAAGACTACAACTCCTCTATCTCAGGGATCGTTTAATATGCGGAAGCGGTACACTCTGGCACTTTTTCTCCTATTCTTATCTTTCTTTGGACCCGCACGAACGGCCCAAAGCCAACAATCTGCTGGCACGCGTAAGATCACGCGACAAGTCGCCCCCGCCTACCCAGACCTCGCTAAGAAGATGAATCTGGGAGGCACGGTGAGGGTAGTTGCCGTGGTAGGGGCGAACGGAGAGGTAAAATCCGTCGAACCGATGGGCGGCAGCCCGGTGCTGCTCAAAGCGGCGCAAGATGCGGTCTACAAATGGAAATTCGCCCCTGGCGCTGAGTCCAAAGAGACCGTCGAACTCCATTTCACTCCGTAGGCGGATCGCCGGGCTAACGGGTTGTCAACCGGACAGAACTCTATTTGCCGAGCACCAGCTTGGCGATGGTGGCTAGCTGCATGTTGGACGTGCCCTCGTAGATCTTGCCGATCTTGGCGTCGCGCCAGTACTTCTCGACGGGATAGTCCTTGGTGAATCCGTAGCCGCCGTAGATCTCGATGGCCAGAGAAGTCACGCGCTCGGCAACCTGTGAGGCGAAGAGCTTGGTCATGGCGGCTTCTTTCACGAAGTTCACGCCTGCATCCTTCATGCGCGCGCAGTTATAGACCATGAGTCGGGCGGCCTCAATCTCGGTAGCCATCTGGGCGATCTGAAACTGGATGCCCTGGAACTCAGAGATGGCTTTGCCAAACTGCTTGCGCTCGACGGCGTACTTGCAGGCAAACTCCCAGGCGCCGCGGGCGAGGCCGATCATCTGGGCGCCAATGCCGATGCGGCCTTCGTTCAAGGTCTCGATGGCGATCTTGTAGCCTTTGCCGGGCTCGCCCAGCACGTTCTCTTGGGGCACGCGGCAGTCTTCGAGAATCAGCTCGCAAGTGGACGACGCGCGGATGCCGAGTTTGTCTTCTTTCTTGCCGACGGTGAATCCAGGGAAATCTTTCTCGACCAGGAATGCGGTGATGCCTTTGTATCCAGCGCTGGGATCGAGTGTGGCGAAGAGCACAAACAATCCCGCCTCTTTCGCGTTGGTGATCCACAGCTTGCGACCGGTTAGCACGTACTCGCTGCCTTTGAGTACGGCGCGGGTCTGCAGGGCAAATGCGTCCGATCCTGAGCCGGCCTCGCTGAGGGCATAGGCACCTGCGGTCTCGGTGGCCATCTTGGGCAGGAAGCGCTTCTTCTGCTCTTCCGTTCCCCAGCGCAGCAGGGCGTTGTTAACCAGCGTGTTCTGCACGTCGACGATGACGCCGGAGGATGCGTCCACGCGCGAGAGTTCCTCGACTGCGAGGATGGCTTCGAAGAACTTGGCACCGCCTCCGCCGTACTGCTCGGGAATCTCGATGCCCATCAGGCCCAGCTGGAAGAAATCGTGGATGAGATCTTTATCGAAGATTGCCTTCTCGTCCATCTCTTTTACCAGGGGACGAATCTTCTCGTCAGCGAACTGGCGGATGTTGTCGCGGAAGAGAACTTCGTCTTCGGTCAGCGTGGTCAGAGGAGCGGGCGGCGCGGCTTGGAGCATTGCTTCGGACATGGAAACACCTTTTGGCGGTAGGATTGCAGACTGTTTATGGTAGCACTGCAAGTGGCGCTACGAGCGTCGGGAGGAATCCGGCATGGATTTCAGATATTACTCTCGAGTCTCGAGACCCGCCGGCTTACGAAGTGCCACTCTCACAGCCAGCCATATCGACAGAGGGACGGAAATCACTAGGCTGAGGAAGATAAACCCCATGATCGCAAATCCGTCGCCGGGTGCAGAGTGCCCGCCGTTGTTAACAAAGTTCGGATCTGGTGGCAGTGCAACGGCTCCGACAAAAAACGCCACCAAAACCCCCAACAAGGGGACGAACAACAAAATAGCTATCGCCTTCACGATTTTCATGCCAAGGCCTTACCGCGGCAAAAGCGTTATACGGAAGACGCGAACTCTCAACTTCAGCCGCGCTTATAGACCAGCTTCAAGCCATCCGCTTGCAGTATCCGCTTGATCTGGCTGCGGGCGTGGACCGACCATGGTCCCGACGTGTCGAGCTTGACGTAGGCTTGCCAGTGTTTGAGCGCCTTGCGGGGCTCGCGGATCTTTTCAAACGCCAACGCCAGATTGTAGTGCGCGTCCGCATAAGTCGGCGCGAGTTGCAGAGCAGTCTTGTAGGTCTGGATCGCTTCCTGCACGCGGCCCGTCTCGTCGAGCACGTTGCCGAGATCGAAGTACGCGAGTGAGTAGCGCGGGTCGGCTTCAATCGCTTGGCGGTAGTGCCGTTCCGCAAGAGAGAAATCCTGGCGGTTGTAGTAGAGCGTGCCGAGATTGATGTGGGCGGCGGCGTGCGCGGGCTGGATTGCGAGCACTTGATGATATGCGGAGATTGCCTCGGGCTGAGTGTTGGGATCTTCTTCCAACGCGATGCCGCGCGCGAACCATGACGTAACCTCGCTCTCGCGGGGACCGGGATCGAACTTCGGCACCGGCGTGCTGGTCAGAACTTTTTCGCGCTCGGAAAAATCCATGAGGAACTGGCCTGCGATCGGCTCCAACAGCTTGCCGTCGTGCCGAAATGCCACGCGGTGCTTCGCCGTGGACCAGGCACCGGCCTCGAGCAGCGGCTTTTCCACGCCTGAAGCCTGCTTACGCATGGCGTCGAGCGACTGGCGAATCACAGCCGGCCGCACGCTCATGGCGCACAGGTCGCGCACTTTCTTGATTTCGAGGAGATCCGAAAAGGAATAGGCTTCGGCAGACGTTATCAGACCATTCCGCTCCCAGTTGGCCAACTGGCGCGGAGTTACGTGAAGAATCCTCAGTAAATCGGTTCGACTGTACACGGTAATACGCAACCGCCCCTACAACTGGACCACGCGATCATTATCTTCAACTTGCGGCAGAAAACGCAACAGCAAACGCTGTGAAAAGCTGTGGAGAACCTGGATGATTTACATGCAGCGGAAATGGTGCAATCCTAGCGCAGGGCGGTTCTAGACCGCGACCATGGCCGCCTGGTAGTCCTCGTAGGTGCCCTTGAAGTCGGTGATCTTGTGATCGCTCTCGAAGTGCCAGATGCGAGTGGCGACTTCGTCGATCAGATCATGATCGTGAGTAACTAGAAAAACCGTTCCCTGATAGCGCTGCAAGGAAATGTTCAGGGCGTTGATGGCTTCGAGGTCGAGGTGGTTCGTGGGTTCGTCAAGAACCAGCACGTTGGGCTTTTGCAGCATGAGCTTGCAGAACAGGAGACGCGCGGCCTCGCCGCCGGAGAGGACGCTCGTGGACTTGGTCGCTTCATCGCGCTGAAACAGCATCTGTCCGAGAATTCCGCGCAGTTCCTCGGTGACGGCCGCACCGTCCCATTGATGGAGCCAGTCGATCGCGGTCATGCCACCTTCGATCAGGCTGCGGTGATCTTGCGCGAAGTATCCGATGGAGGCCTCGTGTCCCCAGATGACTTTGCCGGAGTCGACGAAGGGGCCCTCGTAGCCGCTGGTCTTGCGCAGTTCGGCTTCCGGCGTAGTCGGAGAGTGCGCCAGCAAAGCGTTCAGCAGCGTGGTCTTGCCCGCGCCGTTGCGTCCCATGAGTGCGATTCTTTCGCCACGGATGACGCTGGCGGTGAAGTCGCGAATGACCTGCTTCTCGCCGTATGCCTTGCCGAGATGCTGGATTTCAAGAATGTGCTTGCCCGAAGGGCGCTTCTGCTCAAACTTGATGAACGGGCGCTGGATGTTCGACTTCGCCAGTTCGGTTACCTGCAGGCGCTCGACTTCTTTTCGCCGTGATTGCACCTGGCTCGATCGCGTACCGGCTGCGAACCGTGCGATGAATTCGTTCAACTGCGAAATTTTCTTTTCGCGCTGCGCGTTCTGCGATTCGATCTGCGAGCGGACCTGGGTCTTGGCCACGACCATATCGTCGTAGCTGCCGGTGTAGGTGATGATGGTTTCGTAGTCGATGTCGGCGATGTGAGTGCAGATGCTGTTTAGGAAGTGGCGATCGTGGGAGATCGCGATCACGACGCCGTCGTAAACGTTGAGGAATCCCTGCAGCCAGTGGATCGAGTCCAAGTCCAAGTGGTTCGTAGGTTCGTCGAGCAGCAGAGCCTGCGGATGGCCGAAGAGAGCCTGCGCCAGCAGTACGCGAACTTTCTGTCCGCCCTGCAGTTCGCCCATCTTGCGGTTGTGCGCCTCGTCGGGAATGTCAAGTCCTTGCAGCAGTATGGCGGCATCGCTCTCGGCGGTGTAGCCGTCTTCTTCGCCGACAATGCCTTCAAGTTCTCCGAGCTTCATGCCGTCGGCGTCGGTGATCTCGGGCTTCTCGTAGATGGCGTCGCGTTCCTGCATGGCCGCCCACAGGCGCTTGTTGCCCATGATGACGGTGTCGATCGCTGTATAGGCGTCGAAGGCAAACTGGTCCTGGCTCAGGACTCCCAGTTTGCGGGGACGGACCACCGTCCCCTTTTGCGGCTCGAGCTCGCCGCTGAGCAGCTTCATGAACGTGGATTTGCCGGCGCCGTTGGGCCCGGTCAGGCCATAGCGCTTGCCCGGCGTAAACGCCGTGGAGACTTCATCGAACAGTATTTTGGCGCCGTAGCGCATGGAGACATTGCTGACTGAGAGCATGTTTTCTTTGTAACTTCTTCAGGACCTGCGAGGAATTCCGCCAAGACGGTGCGCAGCTGGAGTTAATAGAATACCATGCCGAGGCCTGATTTATGCGGTACAGGGATCGACGACGGTAGCCGGAACGTCACTAAAGTGCGCTGTGTTGCGGGTGGCCAGCGTAGCGCGCCGGGGAGATGACGATCCCGTCAACTAGCCCTACATCATAGAGCAAGGCGTGCTTTTGCCGGATTTCAGTGCTACAGTTTTAGCCCGCTACCGGTGACGTAGTCTGTTTTCAATCCAAAGAGCATTGATTTCGGAGGGGGATATGGGGGGCAGGCGATTCTTGCGTTCTGCAAACAGGATTCTGGTTACGTGCGCGGCCATGGCGTTGCTGGCCACGGCTGCCTGGGCGGCGAGCGCCACAAAATTGATCTATAGCTTTGCCGGCAGCGGCGACGGTGAGTACACCGACACCGAGTTGGTCATGGACAGCGCGGGCAACCTTTACGGCACATCGGTGCAAGGCGGCACCTACGGCGGAGGCACCGTTTTTCAGGTCACACCCGCCGGCGTCCACACGGTGCTTTACGACTTCACGGGCGGCGCCGATGGCGGCGAACCCTACAAGGGCGTCACGCTCGACGCGCAGGGCGATCTGTACGGAACCGCGGTCACCGGAGGCGGGGGATCGTGCGAGGGCGGCTGCGGCGTCGCGTTCAAGCTGTCGAACTCGGGAGGGGTCTGGACGCAAACTGTGATCCACACCTTCACCGGAGGCAACGATGGCTCGGGGCCGGGCAGTCCGGTGGCGATCGACAAGCAAGGCAACATATATGGAACGACCCCGACCGGCGGAGCCAACGGAATGGGGGTCGTGTATCAATTGCGGCCGGGTGCGACTGGCGGCTGGACGCTGCGCGTCATCCACACCTTCACGGGGGGCAGCGATGGCGGCGGAGGATCGGCCAGCCGGCTGATGATCGATGCGGCGGGAAATCTTTATGGCGTGTGCACGGTGGGCGGTGCGAACGGTTTCGGCACCGTCTACAAGATGTCTTCCGTTCAAGGGAAGTGGCAGTTCACGACTCTTTACGCATTCAAGGATCAGCCGGATGGAGCTCTGCCCTACGGCGGCGTGATTTCCGACAAGGCGGGCAATCTCTACGGGACCACGTACTACGCCGGCGTCCATGACCTCGGTACGATCTACAAGCTCACGCACGGCAAGGGAGCGTGGACCGAGAGCGTGCTGTACAGTTTCAAGGGCGGCACGGACGGCGCCAGCCCCATCAGCAGCCTGGTTGCAGATGCGGCGGGCAATCTGTACGGAACCACGAGCGACGGGGGCGCGGCATCCTGCACTTGCGGCATCATCTTCAAAATGACTCCGGGCGGGAATGGAAAATGGACCGAGAGCGTGGTGTATCGCTTCCCGGGTACTCCGCAACCCGGCTTCGCCTACAACGGAATGGTCGCGGATTCTACCGGGAGCTTCTATGGCGCGACGGTCCACGGAGGCAGCGGCAACGACGGCGCGATCTATCAATTCACACCATAGCCGGTCCTAGTTGTGCTGGGCCGAGCTCGCATCCACTAACTGCTGCACCGGCGCAACGACCATGAGCAGCAGATCGGTCATCGGCTTTTTGGACTGCTCGATGAGGGCGGTCTGCTGCGTCTTCCACGAGTCGGGGGCCGTTTGGCCTTTGTCGAGATAATCGAGCGCCTGCAGACCCGCCGCACCCAGCGCAGACAGATCCTGCGACAAGAGCGCGTCTTCCTGCAGGAGATACGTCTGGCCGAGCAACGGTTGCAGGCGGACATCGTTATCCCGCCAGGTGGTCAGCCACATGCGAATCTGCGCCTCGGCGGCCTGATCTTTGTAGCCGCTCTGGACGAAGGCCTGCACGAGATCGCTGAAGTGGCGCGCGGTGTCGCTCTCCGGACTGACCGCATCGATCATGCGCGTCAGAGGTGAGTGGAAATCGATGGGACCTTTCGCGTCGCTCCAGCGGTTGTAATCTTTTACCGGCTCGACGACGTCGGCGAGATTGCGTAGTGCGGTAATGTCAGCGGGCCCAGCCATGCGATGCAGCATGTGCAGGCGCGCGCTGCGATGAGTCAGACCCATGAATTCGAGTTCGAGACTCACGGCATTCATCCGCGCGTACATCGAGGCGACGTCTGTGACACTCTGCGGAGACCAGAGTCGCTCGGCGATGACTGCGTTGCGCGGCCAGATGTGCGAATCGATATTTTCGGGAGTGACCCACTCGGCCCACTGGCACGATTCGCCGCCCAGGATCAAGCTCTGTTCTTGCGGAGTCAAGGTTGCGGCTGCGTCGGCCATCGGGTCGACAGCGTAGTGCCGCGACGCCGGCCACATCAGATCGAGGTAGTATCCGAACGAGAGCAGCCCGCGGTAGCCCTGTTTCGCGGCTGCAGCGAGCGAGGCCTGTCCGCGCCAAGACTGAACGACGATCGTCTTCGGCAAATCAGGATGTATGATTTCGTCCCAGCCGACCATCGTTTTGTGGTTCTTGGCCACGATCTTCTCCAGGCGCTGGTTGAAATACGCCTGCAGATCCTGATTGTTCTTCATGCCGTGCGCGTGGATGAAGGCCTGAATTTGCGGGTTGGCGTCCCACTGCTTGCCGTCGACCTCGTCGCCCCCGATATGGAAGTAGGCGTCGGGGAACAGCTTGGCCATTTCGGCGATGAACTTTTCCAGGAACTTGTAAGTCGACTCCTTCGTGGGATCCATGATCGGGTCGATGTACGGACCTGAGCCGCCGCCTTCGAGCGTGTAGGGTCCGGCGCCGCTGGAGAGTTCGGGATATCCAATAAACCACGAGCGGCTGTGGCCGGGGATGTCGAACTCGGGCATCACGCGGATGCCGCGATCATGCGCGTAGGCGATGAGGTCGCGAATCTGGTCCTGCGTGTAGAACATGCCGTCGGAGCCCATCCCCGTGAGTTTGGAAAAGACCTTGCTTTCGACGCGGAAGCCCTGGTCGTCAGACAAGTGCCAGTGCAGCACGTTCATCTTTACCGCGGCCATGCCATCGAGATTGCGTTTGAGCACGTCGATTGGGATGAAGTGGCGGCTTACATCGATGAGCGTGCCGCGCCAGGGGAAGCGAGGCTGATCTTTGATGACGACGGCGGGCGCGGCGAATCCGGTGGGGGTGATTTGCACGAGCTGAACAAATGTCGCGAGGCCGCGCAGGACGCCTAGCGTGGTTGGCGCCGTGAGCTTCGCTCCGGAATCGGCGACGGTCAGTTCGTAGGACTCGTCTTCGCCGAGTTTCTGCACCGACTGGAGGCCATGGTCGGCGTGGATCTGCAGCGTGGGAGCAGCGCCGGATTTGGGACGAAAAGGAATTCCGGTTTGCCGCGAAAGCTGGTCTACGAAGCTTTGGATAGCGCTGTCGAGCGAAGCATCGTGGCTTCCAGTAACTGCAACGGAGAACGATTGGCTAATCGCCAACTGGCCCGTGCCAGCCTGAACGCTGGCGGGCATGGGCATCAGGTTGAGTTGGGGTTGGGATTGAGCAGCGGCGAAGGATACCAGTAATAAAACTGCAATCAATATTATAAGGAGGTTTCGCATAGGTTTTCCCTGAGTAAGTACGACTTCATGTCCGAGCAGCCAGCGAGCGTCAATGTCCTCCGCCCAACTCGCGCACGATTCCGCCGACGAATTGTTTCGCATCGCCAAACAGCATGAGCGTGCGGTCGAGATAGTACAGCGGGTTGTCGATGCCGGCGAAGCCGGGGCTCATGCCACGCTTGATGACCATGACGGTGTGAGCTTTGTCCACATCGAGGATCGGCATGCCGAAGATGGGACTCGACTGATCGGTGCGGGCGGCGGGGTTAGTCACGTCGTTGGCGCCGATGATCAAGGCAACGTCGGTCTGCGGAAAGTCGCCGTTGATTTCGTCCATTTCGATGAGCCGGTCGTAGGGGATGTCGGCTTCGGCAAGCAGCACGTTCATGTGGCCGGGCATGCGTCCGGCGACGGGGTGAATGGCGAAGCGGACTTCGACTCCCTTTTTCGTGAGCGCGTCGTACAACTCGCGCACTTTGTGTTGAGCCTGCGCAACGGCCATGCCATAGCCGGGAACGATGACCACCTTATTAGCGGCCGACAAAATAGCCGCCGCCTCTTCGGGAGTGGCGCTGCGCACGGGCTTCGCTTCCTGCCCCGCGGCGGCCGAAGCCTGCACCTGGCCGAAGGCTCCGAATAGCACGTTCGTAAACGATCGGTTCATCGCCTTCGACATGATGATCGAAAGGATGAGGCCCGAAGATCCGTCGAGCGCGCCGGCGATGATCAGCAGCTTGTTCTGGAGCACGAATCCCATGGCGGCCGCGGAAAGACCGGCGTAGGAATTCAACAGCGAGATCACCGTGGGCATGTCAGCGCCGCCGATGGGAATCACGAGCAGCACTCCGAAGATCAGTGACACGCCGACAATGATCGGGAAGAAGATTATCGCTTCGGGATGCAGCACGAGATAGACGGCGCTTCCCAGGGCCACCACAAACAGCAGAAGGTTGACGAGGTTCTGGCCTTTATAAGTGATCGGGCGCTGCGGCAGAATTTCCTGCAGCTTTCCCGCGGCCATCAGGCTGCCGGTAAAGGTCAGGCCTCCGAGGATCACTTCCATCGACAGCACTGACAATCCAAACTTTGAGTTGTTCTGCGTTCCCAGATAGAACTCGGCCGTGCCGACCAGCGTGACGCAGAGCGCACCGAAAGCGTGGCTGAGCGCCGTCCGCTGTGGGACGGCCGTCATCTGCACCATGCCGAGCGGGATGCCGATGCCCGAACCGAGCACCAGCGCGATGATGATCCACTTCCAGTCGACGATGCCGTGATGCAGCATCGTGCCGCCAATCGCCAGCACCATGCCGATTTCGCCGGCCAGAATGCCGTGACGCGCGGTGGCGGGAGAACTCATCCACTTCAGCGAGAGAATGAAGAGGGCGCTGGCGACGAGATAGATGATTTCGATGAGGTACTGGCTTCCAGCAAACTCAGTCATGATTGCGCTCAGTTACTTGTTGGCCGGACGGCTGGTCTTGAACATCCTTAGCATGCGGTCGGTGATGAAGAATCCGCCGACCACGTTGCTGGTGGCGGCGACAATGGCGATCACGCCCAGGACCGTCGCGAACGTGCTCTTCTTTTCACCCACGAGAACGATCGCGCCCACGACGGCGATGGCATCGAGAGCGTTGGTCAGCGACATAAGCGGCGTGTGCAGCAGGGGCGAGACGTGGCGGATGACTTCGAATCCGATGAAGGCCGCCAGCATGAAAACGAAAAGTGCGTCGATCAGGTTGGAACTCATACGCTCCCTTTCCCTACGTTGTCATCATTTTCTGCCTTGTCATCCTGAGTGGAGTGGCTGCTTCGCGAAAGCGGAGCAGCCGCGGAGTCGAAGGATCCCTACGCCGACATCACTCGCTGTGGCTATAGGGATCCTTCGACTGCGCAAGAGTTCGCTATGCGAACTCTTGCTCCGCTCAGGATGACAATCTTAGAAAGAACCGTGATGGCGCGACTGAAGCCGCGCCCCTCCCAACATCCTTGCCTACCCACCCGCCGTCGCCAGCGCCGGCATCTTGAAGAATTCGCGCACACGGGCGTTCACCACTTCTCCGCCACTGGTAATCATGGTCTCGCGAATAATCTCGTCCTGCAGGTTCAGCTGCAGCTTACCCTCTTTCACCATGTAAAGCAGGAACGTGGTGATGTTGCGGGCGTACATCTGGCTGGCGTGGTACGGAACGCTGGTAGCCAGGTTGATGGCCCCGATGATGGTGACGCCGCACAGTTTCACCGTTTGTCCGGTGTGCGTCAGTTCGCAGTTGCCGCCGCGTTCGGCAGCAAGGTCGACGATCACAGAACCTGGCGCCATCCCTTTCACCATGTCTGAGGTGATGAGCACGGGAGACTTCTTGCCGGGAATCACTGCGGCCGTAATGACCACGTCACTCTCCGCGACGACGCGGGTCAGCAGTTCGCGCTGGCGGGCGTAGAAGGTTTCGTCCTGCGCGGTGCCGTAGCCGCGGGCGTCCTGCGCGTTCTGGGCTTCGATGGGGAGTTCGACGAATCGTCCACCCAGACTCTGGACCTGCTCTTTGGCGGCGGGACGCATGTCGTAGGCCGAGGCCACGGCACCGAGACGGCGAGCAGTCGAGATAGCTTGCAGTCCGGCGACGCCTGCGCCGATCACGAATACACGCGCGGGCGTAATCGTGCCGGCGGCGGTGGTCATCATGGGAAAGATTCGCGGCGAAGTTTCGGCGGCCAGCAAGACAGCTTTGTATCCGCAGCACGTGGCCATCGACGAGAGCGCATCCATGCTTTGCGNNGTGACGCCCGCTTGCGCGATCTGCTGGACGATGTCCGCAGAGCCGAGTGGTCGCAGGAATCCGATGATCGTCTGGCCTCGGCGCATCAGCGGAAGATCGGCCTTGCCAGTAACGTCATTCGATCCGTAGCACAGGACCTGCACCACAATGTCGGCGGCGCCGAAGACAGCGGCGCGATCGGGTACGATCTTCCCTCCCTTTTCGACATACATCGCGTCGGGATAACCCGCCGACTCGCCGGCTCCGGCTTCCACGATGACCTCAAGTCCCGCCTTTACGAGGTTGGGAATGGCTACGGGAACGAGCGCAACACGACGTTCCCCGGGATAACTTTCTTTCGGAACTCCAACAATCACGCGGCTCTCATCCTTTCCGTGCCGATGGCAATACTGCCATCTCGGCGTTTCCAGGAGTGCCCGACTGTGAGCGGCAATCCTTTCATAGGGTGGCCTGCGAGGTCTGTGACATGTGTCACAGACCGCACAAAAAGTGGACTGAAAACAGTAACAGATTGGTGAAGGAACTGGAAGGCGAAGAGCTGCACAGTCGCGCCGGCATCTTGCTGGCTGTCGCGAGAACCCACCCTGAGCCTGTCGAAGGG
>PMUM01000214.1:39295-39487 GCA_003166855.1 Acidobacteriaceae bacterium
CGCGGATGCGGTCGAGAAAAAGCGGCGCGCTCTTCATCACGCTGCCGCTAAGCACAATAGCGTCGGGAGTAAACAGGTTGATCAGATTGGCAATTCCCAAGCCTAAGTAGTAAGCCTCATGCTCGACCGCCTGCAGCGCAACTTCATCTCCTTCTTGCGCTAGCTCGCAGACTCTCTTGGCGGTAATGACCG
>PMUM01000119.1 GCA_003166855.1 Acidobacteriaceae bacterium
TCTGCTCGTGGTCGGCGTGCAGAATAAAGAGAATGTCGAGCGCGCGCGCAATCGCGGGATTGGCAACGTATTTCGGCTCGACCATCTTCCACAACATGTTCATGAAATTTTCGGTGTAGCTCAGATCGTTGTCGGGATACACATAGGGGAACCCGACGTTGTGCCGGTACGACATGGCCGCGATGGAAGGCACTTTGCCGATGAGGCGCTGGATCTGGTGCATGCGGTTGGCGGGATCGTGCACGTGCTTGGCGTCGGGATACACGCTCGACAGGGCCGCAATCGTGCTCACGAACATCGCCATGGGATGCGAGGAGTAGCGGAAACCCTCCATGAACTTCTTGGTGGTTTCGTGCAGCATGGTGTGATGGGTGATGTCGTGGACCCAGGTATGCAGTTCTTTCTCGGTGGGGAGTTCGCCGAACAGCAACAGGTAGGCGACTTCAAGGAACGTGCAGCGCTCGGCGAGAACTTCAATGGGATACCCGCGATAGCGCAGGATGCCTTTATCACCGTCAATGAAGGTGATGTTGCTTCGGCACGACGCCGTGTTCATAAACGCCGGGTCGTAGGTCATCAGACCGAAATCGTCGGAGGCCGTTTTGATCTGGCGCAAATCCATGGCCCGGATGGTGCCATTGTCGACCGGGACGGTGTAGCTCTTGTTGGTGCGATTGTCGGTGATGGTGAGTGTGTTGTCTGCCATGGAAATAGTCCGCCTTATCCGCGTGCTCTGAAATCGGGCATTACCGAGCCTAAGTCCGTTCCCTAGTCCGATCTGTGATTAGAATCACAGGCGCTTGTGACACAGTACAGAAATAATTCTAGTCCAAATCGCGCTCGGGCGTGGTTCCGACGTTGGGTTCAACATTGGGTTCAGCATATTGTCCGGCCGTTCAAGCCGGGCGCCAGGCGGGACTCTTCCCGCCTCAAGTGGTGGCTGCGGGATTGAGGGCGTAGTAGCCCTGGCGCGCCTGTACGGTGAGTTTCTCGGGACTGTTCAAGGTCACTTTCAGCTTGTGGAACTTGCCGTCGAGTTTCTGGGGCGAGAATCCGAGAACATAAATGTACTCCGGCGTATCGGCGGTGCGCCGGAAGCCTTCGTCCAGGTCATTGTGGTTATGGAAGAACGTCCCGCCGGTGCTGTAGGCCAGGTTGGCCAGCACATCACTGCGTTCCAATGCCTCTTCCCGGTCAAGCCGGGCCCTCATCACAGGGTCGGCTGGATGACTGGCGTTCGGCGCCGGAACTGGAGTGGACAGGCCACGCACGTCCAGGGTGTTAACGACGATGTCGGAGCGCAAAGCGCGGTCGATCAGTTCCGCGACGGCCTGGCGTGAATCGACAGTTTGCGTCAGGAATCCGGGAGAGACTAGAACGATGCTGCGGCTGCCCGGTGCGGCGGCGGTTCTCTGGACGACCTCTCGCAAGACGCCAAGCGTGCTTTGAAGTTGGGCACTATTGGCGGTCAGTACTTCAAAAGCTTTTTGCTTGGCCAGATGCTCAGCCTGCCGGTAGTCTTTCACGCCGCCATAGGCGCAGTTATCCGCATCTTGGGTGGCCAGGAAGAGAGTTTCCAGATCATTCTGATTCACGATCAAATCCGCCATATACGGTGTCATCGGAGGGCAGTCGATTCCGGACAGGAGCGTATGGGGCCTGAGGCTTTTCAGAGCATCCTGTAGTTTTTGACGGTCGGCCGTGAAGTCGAGTCCGCTCTGTCCAGACGTTGTGAAGATCGCAGCGCAATCTTCGGGATGCAGAGCAGCCAGATGCCGGGCGGCCGCTGCGGTTGCACTCGCCAGATCGGAGAACGTCGTGTGGATATCATCGAAGACGTAAGCCACATCGCGCCCGGCGGAGGCTGGAGCATTGCTCTGGTTTAAGAGAGCGCCAGTGGCGGCGACCGAACGCTTCTCGGTGCCGGCTGTGGTGGCAGCCCTCTCAGCGGAGAAACTGGAGATCACCTGGAGCTTGCCGTTATCGAAGAGCTGGAAATCTTCTTTCTTGAGACTGCCCACCGCGTTCCCCTTTGCGTCGCGAAGCACGACGCTGACCTGCACCAACTTCACGGTAACTTTCAGGGTGGTGAGACCTTCCTTCGTTGCAGGTGGCGTCGCTGCTTTCGCGGCCGCTTCGATTTTTGCGTTGGCTTCGAGCGCCTCTAGATACTTCTGGCGTGCTTCCTCCAACGCTGCCATTCGCTGTCGCACCGCTCCTGCGAAGGCATTCAGGTCCTGCGCCTGCTCAGCTTGCAGGCGGGCCGCATCCTCGCGCACCGCATCCTCGCGGAGGATGGCGCAGATTTGATTGTCCTCTTCCAACTGTCGATGTAGTTCTTCCGGGCTCGTGGCTCCGTCGGCAGCGGTCCCTGCGGCAAGACTCGCCGGGGCATCGAGGAGCATGCGTGTCTTGGCCCGGAATTTATGGCAGTTTCGGAATTGCAGCGCGTTACGTCTTAACTCTTCGCCCTGTTGCCGAGTCGCGATGATGGCGGCGACTGGCAGCGGGAAAGATGAGCCGTCGGCAAAGGCAACGTTCTCGTAGTCGGTCTGAAGATCGGCGCTTTGCGTGGGAAAATCTTTCGGGATATCCGTCGCGACGGAACGAAACCGGAGCAGGTCGCCGGTCTTCTGGTCGACCCAGAGCTCTCCGCCGTAGGGCGGCGCAATGACCCGATCTGCGGTGCGTAGCCGCCACAAGGGATCATTCTGCTTCGCGATCTGGTAGGCGAATACCCAAGCCGTGTGGCCACTCAGGTTGTTCACACCAGAAAACTCGAATACGGCGCGATTATTCAGATCGAAAATTGCACGCAGATTGCTGCCGAATTCTCCTGTGGACCACTGCCCCGGCGAATCGGTGATGGCGCTGGGAGCCGCTTTGCCGTTCAACTTAATCTCGGTATAAGACTCGTTCCCGTCTTCGTAGCGGACCAGCGCCGTGATCAAATCGCGGGGCACCTTGCTGTCACCGCGATACCGGGAAGTCTGCTGGTCGCAGATGAAATTGGGCATTCGTTGCGGCAGGCTCATGGCGTATTCGCATACCCCGCGCAAGGCTTCGGAGTGAGCGATGTCGGTGGGCAGCCACTTGCAGAAGTCGGTCCCGATCATCGCGACGTCGATCTTCGTGGGAGCCTTCTGGATGGCAAGTGTGTCCAGCGGAGCGGGCTCGCGGCGCGGGACATTTCCACCCCTTTTCAGCTCCTCGAACACGGCAACCGCCAGTTGCGACATTGCGTCCATCACCGCGTCCCTGATGGAAGACGCGTCGTCCATCTTCGCCGAGCCGACGGCGTATTCCGCGCCATCCACCGTTCGCCCGAGCTGATAGCTTATTTTTGCGGTGATCGCCGGAACGCTGTCGAGTCCGCCTGTGGTGACGTTAGGCACCATCTTTTCCGACGTCAGCAGATCGGTCAAATGGCTGAAGAGGACGAACTGGCAGTTCTTCTCTCTGGCTTCGGCGAGGGCGATGTTTCCCTGCGACGCTTCTAGCGCGACCGCCTGCACTCGCAGCTTCAGCTTCTTGTCGGGCTTCTGCTGGTTGAGCGCCTTCACCAGGCGGTCGCGGGCTTCTGTGACTGAGACCTTCTCGGTGCCGCTGCGCAGGACCGCGACCCCGATGCGGACCGCATCTTTGTCCTGGGTGAACGAGGGAAGGCAGAAGAGAACAAGAAAAAGAGGAAGCAACGTTCGTGGAAAGAGGCCGCGCATGTCTCAACTGCCCGTTCAGCAGCGTCTGGACGAGACAATCATACAGTGGCCGACACCGGAGATTAGTTCGATGTTCCTGGCAAACAAAACCGGCGGCCGCAGCCGCCGGTGGAAGGCAACATCAAAACGTGACAGCCGAAGGCGGCTGTCTCTACATGTTAGTTCGAGGAGTCGTCGCGGCGCTTTAGCGTCGGGCGATCATCGTCGCTCTTGGTCGTGTCGCCAGTACTGTCGGTCGGGTTCGAGGTCCGCCGCAGGCTGGGCTTGCTGGAATCCTTGTCGTCGAGCACTTTGTGCTTGTTCTCGATCGCCGCCAGCCGCGCCTTGACCTGGTCAAATTCCGAGGTGGTTACAACATACTGCTGCTTGGCGGGAAGGATCTTGCGGATCTCATCCTGCGATTTCTCAATCCGGTCCGGAGTCTGCGGGTGGGTATCGAAGGCTTTCGACAGCGTCCCGGGTTTCTTCTTCTCCATCGCCTGAATCTTTTCGAAGAACGAAACGAAGGCCGAAGGATCGTATCCTGCGCGGTACATGTATTCGATGCCCAGGTAATCGGCCTCGGCTTCGAAGGTGCGCGAGAAGTGCAGGAACGTCAGCGGAATGCCGAGGCCCATACCCTCATAAATTCCGTAGCCAAGCGCGCCGCCCATGAAGATGGCTGGCAGCGATGCGATCTGGAGCAAGTTCAGGCGAGTCATTTCGCGTCCGTAATGGCAGGCGGCTACGTGGGCAATCTCGTGCGCCATGACGCCGGCCATTTCGGCTTCTTCATCGGCCGCGAGAATCAGGCCGGAATTCACATAGAAAAATCCGCCGGGCAGTGCCATGGCGTTGACCACGTCGGAGTCGATGACCTTGATGGTGAACGGAACCTGCGCGTCGGAATTGCGCACCAGGTTCTGCCCGATCCGGTTCACATACTCGGTGACCACGGGATCATTGACCAGCTTGATCTGCGATTCGATCTGCTGGGCGTATTGCCGCCCGCGAGCGACCTGTCCTTCCACGGTGTACCAGTTGCCCACACCGCGCCCGCAGCCTACGTTGCGGTTCCCTACGGCATCGACGTCGGTCTTTCCGCCGTCATGCTTGATCTGGCTGTCGTCTTGGGTGGGCAACGCTGCAGGCGTCTGCTTGGGCGCGTTCTGCACATCGCCGGATTTCGGCTGATCCTTGTCTTGATCTGAAACTTGGGCAAACGTCCAGGGTCCCACACTGAACGCCGCTACTGCCGTCGAGATTGCCAGCCATCTGAGCTTCATAGGGGTACTCCTTGAGCATGATTATACGCCCGGTCGGGAAGACACCAAGGCCCAATCTTGGTCCGTAAAGTTAGACGCAGTGGGGCCAGTCCGGGGTTATCCGGCAGGCTGGATAAAGCATGGGTAGTTAACGAAGGGATGCCTATACTTTCGACTTCCCCTGTCAAAACGCGGAGCAGAAAAACTAAGGACTCTGTACTGCTCGCCCAAGGCCCTTTTCCCTTGACTCGCCAAAGGCTGGGGCTGAGAATTGCCCGAAGTTTGCCGGCTGCTTTCCCTTAGGGCCGGTCCCCGAATCTGGCCAAACCCTTTCTATCTGTTTGCAGTTGAGCTGTTGCGATGGCTCGGAGTGCGCGGGTTCGCCAGCCGTTTGAGTGCGGGTTCAAGAAGATGGAGAGAACAGTAATGAAGACCACGATCCGTGGTGCTTTTGTAGCCGTAGGACTGCTTGTTGGTGTCATTTTCGGGGCGCAGCCAGCATCCGCCCAGACTTTCGGATTCCCGGTCGCCGGGTTCACCACCAGCAACGTGTGCCAGAACAGCGCCACGCCGCCGCCCACCTGCCAGGTCCTGACTGACGGCTCTCCGTCGCAGCCCACGGTCATAACGGGCGGCGTTTTGCGTCTGACGACGGCGAATCAGAACCAGCATGGCGCGGCTTGGTACTACCTAACGCAACCGCTCTCCACGGGATTTACGACGGCTTTCCAGTTTCAGATTTCGAGCACGAACTCCTGTTTCTTCTGCAGCTTTCCCGCCGACGGCCTGGCACTGGTGATCCAGAATGATCCGGCTGGCACAGGCGCGATTGGATACACGGGGAACGGGCAGAACATGGCTTACGGCAACAACGATGTCTCGAATGCCAGCGGCCCCGGAAACGCCATCGCGAACAGCCTGGCCATCGAACTCGATACCCATCTGAATTCCAACTACAGCGATCCTGACGGCAACCATATCGCCGTGCAAACCTGCGGACCTAACAACGCCACGACGCTCACGCCGAACAGCGCGGACCACGACTACGCCTGTCCGGACGGCAACCTGGCGAAACTCGCGCTCCAAAGCCTGCCCGCCGGGATGTCCCTGACGGATGGAAATATACACACCATCACCGTGAACTATTTGCCGCCGGGGACCTGCACCAGCGCTTGCAACAATCTGGCCGTGTACCTGGACAGCACGCTGATCCTGCAGGCGACCCTGAACATTGCCACGCAGCTGAACCTGACCAGCAATGGTGGCGCGTATCTCGGGTTTACCGGCGCCACCGGTTCCAGCGTCGAGAACAACGACATCATCAGCTGGTCGTTCAGTTCCCTGCCGCTGGCGCCCATCACCATCAACCAGCCGCTGCAGCCCACGCAGACCAACTTCAACTACACGCCAAACCTGACGGCAGTAACGGACTACTCCCAGAGCGGGCTCAATGGCAACTCGTTCCAGGGCGTAGTGATGCAGGGGACGGCTCAGTCCATCACCGATCAGCAGTTCTCTGACCTGGTGAGCAACACACCGTTCCAGGGAAGCACCTGCCAGCATCAGGACACCGGCAGTGGCAACTACAACTGCGTGACGACTACCGATTTGTGCACGACGCCGACCAACGGTACCGCGAGCGGAGCCAACTGCCCCAACACTGGCACGAACGCTCTCATCCTCGTTACGAACAGCTACAACCTTGATCCCTCACAGAAGCCTGTCATCGCCCCTGGTTACATCATGGGCAAAGACACGGCTCTCAGTTGCGGAGCCTCCGGGGATAACACCTGCAAAGGGCTGGTTAACATCTTCACCAGCATTAACGGCGATTTGGTCAGCTCGGGCGGGAAGACGAACAACTTCAATTCCATTCTCATTCCAATTCTCGGTGTAGTGCAGCCGACCACATCGCCCACCACGACTCCTCCGTTGAACAGCGGCTGGACGAATGGCAGCGTCGCGCTGAATTTCAACAGCATTGAGACGGTGCCCAGCAATAATCACAACCCGCCGTCCTCACTGCCAACTGTCAGCAACATCACATATAGCGCCACCGGAGCGAACCTTCCCAACCCGGCGTCGGGAACTCTGCCGGGGTCCAGCGGGTCGATCACGATTCCCGGCACCGTTGAGGGGACGACGGTGGTCACGTTCTACGCGACCGATAACGCCGGCACGGTGGAGACTACGGTCACCAACGACAGCAGTACGAATACGGTGAGCAGTGCCACGCCAACGATCACGATCCAGGTAGACAAAACGGCCCCCACCGCGAACTGCGTGGGGCCAAATCCGCCGCCCAGTGGATGGCAGGCCGCTGACGTCCTCTACAATTGCACGGCGAGTGACAACGGATCTGGCCTCGCGAACTCGAGCCAGTCGAGCTTTACGCTTTCGACCAACGTCGCCGCGGGCACGGAAACGAGCAGTGTCACGATCGCAGCCGTGACGATTTTCGACGTGGCTGGAAACTCCACGACCCAGGGCCCATTCGGCCCCTTCGAGGTGGACAAGAAAGCGCCAACGATTAACACACCGAGTCTGTCGGTATCGAATCCGGTATTCGGCCAGTCGGTGACGGCCACCTACACCTGTGCGGACGGCGGCTCCGGCGTCGTGCTATGCGCTCCCACACAACAATCCACGCAGATTCCTCCGACGGCCTCGGTCACTGTTACCAGCCCGGTCGACACCAGTACGGTCGGACCCCATACGTTCACTGCTTATTCGCAGGACCTGGTAGGCAATCCGAGTTCAGCCCCGCTGAGCTATACGGTCGGTCAGGCCACACCGACGATCACATGGGCAGCGCCGGCCCCGATCATCTATGGGACAGCCTTGAGCGGAACGCAACTCAACGCCACCGCGAGCGTGCCCGGAGACTTCGTCTACTCTCCCTCGGCGGGAGCGGTATTGGGCGCCGGCACTCAGACTTTGTCGGTAACGTTCACACCGACGGACGCCACCGACTACACGACGGCCACGGCCTCCGTACAGTTGGTCGTCAACCGGGCCACGCCCAGCATCACGTGGCCTGCGCCGTCGCCGATTACATTCGGGACGGCCCTCAGTGCGGCGCAGCTCAACGCTACCGCCAACGTTCCCGGAACTTTCGTTTACTCTCCTGCGGCGGGAACCGTGTTGGGCGCGGGAACTCAGACGCTATCGACAACCTTCACGCCAACCGATACGGCCGACTACGGAACGGCGAGCGCTTCCGTAATGCTGGTCGTGAACAAAGCTACGCCGACCGTCACGTGGAGCACACCGTCCGCGATTACCTATGGGACAGCGCTTAGCGGAACTGAACTCAACGCCACCGCGAGCGTGGCTGGAACATTCGTTTATTCTCCTGCGGCGGGTACCGTGCTGAGCGCGGGAACGCAGACGCTATCAACAACCTTCACGCCAACGGATACGACCGACTATGGAACGGCAACTGCCTCCGTAATGCTCGTCGTGAACAAAGCTACGCCGACCGTCACGTGGAGTACACCGTCCGCGATTACCTACGGGACTGCGCTCAGCGGGACGCAACTCAACGCCACCGCGAGCGT
>PMUM01000142.1 GCA_003166855.1 Acidobacteriaceae bacterium
CACCCTGCGGGGTCTTTCTCGTACTCGACATGGAAGCTCTTCAAAAGCAATTCGCCCTGTTCTACCAGACGATTGATCGTTTCTGCGTTTTGCAGCGCTAGGTGCATGGCTGCCCTCCTCGCCGCGATTCGAGTGCATGCTGTTTGGCGGCCCGAGAAGGCGGAAATAAACTTCGCCTCCTCGTGCCCAACCAACTCAGAGTGTCTTTTACGCGTTCACGAGTTCGTGCTGCTGCAGGGTCGAGTTGACAACGTCAAAGGCGTGAACCTGAGGCGTTCCCTCGATAAATCTTGCCAGCGTCTTCAACACTTGCGGATAGGTATTGGTGTTGTAGTTGTCGGCATCTTTCTTGTTTTCCCACAGACTGATCGCGGTCACATCAACTCCGCCGGGACCGGCGAAAGTGATTTCGTCCTTAAAGCCATTCTGCTTACGCAGCAAAGGCAGGACGTCTTTTTCAAAAGCTCGCGTGTAATCGGACAGCATATTCGACTTCAGATGGAAAGAGACATTGCGTGCAAACATATAGGCAACCTCCTAAGGGTTGTAGTGGCTAAGAGGAGAGAACTCCAGATGGGCTGACTTAGTTTCAGGGAACCTGAAAGAGGAGAAGAATCTCACTCGATTGGAGTGGTGCACTTAGGTGGCCCCTCTCCATCCGACGCGTAACTCATTGCATCGAAACGTCGGAAAGCCAGTCCGGCGACGCAGAGTCTGAGGAGAATCGTGCACTCTTGGCGGCAATCAGGCACAAACGGGGTGGAGCCGACTGGCTGGCTGATGTGCCAAGCTTGGAGCCGCTAGGTCGCGGATGATGGCTTCTTTAGCGAAGTGGTAGGACGCTTCTACCTAGCCACGCGGATCCGCGACAAGATGGACCGATCTCACTGCCCCGCCGATTCGAGGCCTTCGGCACTATTCTTCGTCTCCTCTTTGGCTAAGAGATCCGAGCGCGAAGTCACGCCTGCGGAAGAGGCATCGGGAGGCGCAGAGACGTTCCGCCGCCAAAAGGTGCGCCAACCTGCGAAGATCGGCAGGGGGCCGATGGCCTTTTTGCATCTCTTGAGTTCAAACCAGCGAAGATAGTTGCGGACGACGCTGCTCATCGTCATGTGCAGTGCTGCTGAAAAATTGTGCTCTGCCATTTGCCGCTGTCGCTCTGGAGACTGCAATATCGAGACCAACTTGTTGGCAAGATCCATCGCATCCCCGACTTTGTAGAAATCGATCGCCATATCCTCGTCCGCAGCCATGTCGCGAAAATCTGCGATGTCCGCGCATACGATCGGAACTCCGTACTCACACGCCTGGTGAGCGGGGCCGCTGGATCCGGTGGCGGAATCGTAGGGCATAATGACAACCGTGGATGTCCGGAAAAGTTCAGGAATGGCTTCTTCGGGAATATACCCACGAAATTCGACGCCTGAGCCCGGGCAGAGCGACTCGCGTATCGATTCCCAATATCTCGGCTTCGTGTGATGATTGGCCCCTGCGACGATTAGCTTGGCATCCGGCACCTTTTTCAAGACGGCAGGAAAGGCGTCCATCAGCGTCTCCAGCCGTTTGTAGGTTCCCCAGTGTCCGATCGCCAGAATGCGGTGCTCCGGATTGCCTCGCTTGGTGAAATCGGGGGCGCTGGGTTGAGGCGCGAAGGTTCCGTGTGTGCCTAATAGGACGTTCCGCGCCGAGTACTTTTCAACCAGGGTACGCCGATACCCGGAGAGTAATACCGACACCGAATTTGCTTTCAGCAACACTCGGGTGGCCACCTCTGAGGCCAAGCGGAATAGCTTTACCTGGCGCACTCCAGCGCTGGTAAAATCGACGTGTTCGACGATGTGGTGCAGGGTAATGTGGGTGTAGTAGCCGAGGGCTCGAGTCAGAGCCGGCGTCGACAGCCCCGCAAAAGCCGCCAGCGGGAATTCTGGAGTGCCAAAGCTTGAGAATACGAGGTTGAACCAAACCACATCTGGCTTCAGTTTGTGGATCGCGCTTAACAAACGTACCGGAGTCGCCAGGCTGTTGAACTTCCAGCAGCGGACCACGTCAAACCCTGGCAGCTCCGCGTGTTTTGGACCGTTTAGCGACTCTCCGCTCTCATCCGTAGCGAATTCATAGTCGGCCAGTTCATCCGCGAGAATGGTCAGACTGATGTCCGGATTGCCCTGGAGTTCCCCCGCGAGATAGAACGCGTACTCATTCAGCTGGCGCGCGCTGGGAGGAAAGGCCGTGACTAAGCAGATTTTCATCGAATCCCGATCTCAGAACAAAGTGATGCTCAGGTAAGGCCTGAGCTGCCGATTCTGCCCGCCTGTAAAATTGAAGAAAGTCTCCTGTTGCATCCCGGCTGAAAAACGAATCGGGTATTGAAGTTCGACTTTCCTGCCTTCGTCGTTGAACTCGCGATGGACGGGCATTGCATAGGAGACGGCGAAGCCGCTCTGGACCGCGTCGTAAACGTGGGCGCCCATATTCCGCGAATAGGCGACCGACGCCTGTACACTCCAGTTACGCGTTGGGGCAAACTGAACGCTTCCCGCTGGACGGAGCGCCTGCGCAATCGCGTAGGTGTATCCTGCGACGCGCCATGCCCGCAGGTCCTCTGCGAGGACGGTGAAGTTGAGCCGCTGGGAAACCTGGCGCTGGATGCCGAGGTAAGCGGACGTGTAATAATCCTCAATGATAACTGGATCGAACTGTTGGTCCGTGGCCCCCCATCCGGTAACCAGAGCGGTTTTTCCCCACGGCCGCCCCACGCGAAAATTGACCGCACCGGACAGATCCCGCGAATGTTGGGTGCTCTCGGTAAACGGTCCAGCCTCACGGATGACAAAGCCGCTCACTGAAACCAAGTTGAAGAAGGAACTGGTCGACATATACAGAAACTGTCGAAAGAGGTTCTGGTTCATCTGCACCGGAGATATAGAATCCCGGCGAACTGTTTCCTGAATGCCAACGCTGAAGTTCAACACATTGGTGCCGAGATGTAGGGTAGGATTCACACCAAAGTTAAACGAGTAATCGGTCGTATCACGATTGACGATCGATTCTTCGCTCGGCAGCGATATTTGCCCACGGGCGTTCCGGATCTGAAAGAATCCGCTCGCGTCGGGCATATCGCCGAGGTGGAGATGATACGCACCGGTCCATTGCG
This sequence comes from Acidobacteriaceae bacterium, assembly GCA_003166855.1. Taxonomy (GTDB): domain Bacteria; phylum Acidobacteriota; class Terriglobia; order Terriglobales; family Acidobacteriaceae; genus Sulfotelmatobacter. The sequence goes on from PMUM01000142.1 coordinate 3,155, forward strand.
TCTGGATGGAGGAACGGGGCGGCGGCAGCAATCCCGCGGTGCCGGTTGACGGATTTGGGACGTCCAGCTTGGCGTCTAGAACATAAACGGTCGTGTCTTCGAAGATCGGAGACACGGAAAAATCTGAAAGGACGCTCACTTTGGGAGTGATCCTCAGTCCTTCGTTCGCTCCTGCCTGCAGCAGGTCCTGCTCGGCGGTTTGATGTTCGCCTGCGGCGCTCGCGGCCTGGGCAAAGGCAGTAAGCGCCTCAGCGTTCTGGTGTTGCTGACGAAGGACGTTGGCTTTGGCCAGCAGATATTGGTAACCGGGTTCGCTATCCGCCGAACTGCTGAACAAGGAGAGTTGGTCCTGTGCCCGGGCAGTATCCCCTAGCGCGAGATAGGTGTTGGCCATACCGATCCGCACGGAGGTCTCGGATGCACCCGCTACCAGAGCACGTTGGAGGTACGTTTGCGCTAGTTGGTAGTCATGCATGCTGAGGAATACGTCTGCTGCTTCGATCAATTGCTCTCCGGTAGCGGGTAAAGCCTCTTCTGTCTGGCCCTCCATCAGAGCTAGCGCAATCTGTCGCCGTGCATCATTTAGCTCACCCTCGCCAGCCATGAGTTGAGCAATCGCCAAACGCACACTGATGCGATCGCCACCTGGCATAGCGAGCGCTTTCTCGAAGCGCTCCATAGCGCCCTTCCGGTCTCCCACCAAGCTCAAAGCCTGTCCCGTGGAAACGAGGACTCGACTTTCCTCTGGCTTCTGATCCGCTGCCGTGAGTTGCTTTGAATCTGCGGGTTGCTCTGCCAGTTGCACATACCGGAGGGTTTCTTCACGGTCTTGCAGTTGGGCATAGGTGCGTGCAAGCTGCGCGTAGATGACCCTGTTGTCGGGAGAAAGCTTCTGCGCAAGCTGCAGTTCCTCGATCGCTTCGTGGTACTGCCGCTGCCCATACAACGTTTCACCCAATGCGAGATGAAGGTCCGCGTCATTTGGCGAATACTTCAACGCAGCGCGATACTCGCCGGCGGACTTTACCAACATTCCGTTTTGCCCGTAGGCGGTTGCCCGAATCAAGTGTATGGGCATGGAATCGCCCATCTCTTCCTGCGCCAGTTGCACTTGCTGCAGGGCTACCAGAGGGCGATGCAGATCGAGGCTGGCATATGCGAGTCCCAGATGTGCTTCGCCATTCTTGGGTTCCCGCTTGAGAGCTGACTCGAAATCCGAAGCGGAGGCTTCCGGGAGGCGCAGATCGTGCAATACGTATCCACGGTTCACGTATGCCGTCACCATCTCGGGATCCCGGTCCAGAGTCTGGCTGAAGTCCTTTCGCGCCTCATCGAGCTGTCCCGCATGCTTGTGCGCATAACCGGCCAACAGCGGAATATCGGGTTCTTTGGGGAGCACCACATCGTAGTGCGAAGTTAATTGCAGCAGATCGTCGTACTGTTGGAGATAAAGCAAATCGTACCCGAGATAGACCACCACATCCCTGTCGGTAGGAAGTTTCTTGATGGCTTCCCGGCCAACATCCGCAGATTTCTGATACTCGCCCTTAAAACTCAGGTACCTCTCTTTTTCTCTCATGAGGTGAGGTTCCTGCTGCATTTCGTTCGTGGCACGGCTCAACCACTCCGCCGCGACGGGCAAGTGTTGCGTTTCGATCGCAGCGTTCATCCCTCCGGCCACGATCAGACTGTTGCCTGGGGCCAGTTCATAGCCCTTGCTGTAGGCGGCCTCAGCTTTTGCAAAGTCTCGGCGCCCTGCGTACAAGTCGCCCAGCGCAAGATAGGGCACGTAGAGAGTTGGATAGGCTGCCGCCAGCCGCTGAAAATATTTCTCGGCTCCCTGATCGTCTCCTGCATTGCGGGAGGCGTAGCCCATCGAGATAAGAGCGGACCGGTTCACCGGATCGATCGCGAGGATCTTCGTATATACGACGATCGCTTCCTGGGTGTGGCCGAGCTTCGTAAGCAGATCTCCATCGAGTTGCAAGCTGTTGGGATCCTGGGCATTGACCGCCAACGCTTCTTTAATGTCGCTGCCGGCTCCATCGAGGTCGCCGCTGTTCATTTTGATCAAAGCTCGCAGCCGCAGAAATTGCGGCCTGCTCGTACCGCTATCGTCCAACCCGCTGATTTGGCCTTGCGCGATTTGAAGATGGTCGTGAGCGGCATCTGCATCTCCCAAACTCTGATACAGTCCCGCCAGATTCATTTGCAGCTGAATGCCGTACAGAGGTCCCTCGGCTGGGCTTTGGGGTAAATGCGCCAGGGCGGCGTTGTATTCGAGAACAGCGTCTGCATTGTGCTCCTGGAGTCGGGCAATTTCGCCGCGAATCGCGTGCAGCCGGTAGTGTTCGGCATCGAGAGCTGCAGCGCACTGGAGAAAAGGCTTCGCATCGGCAACATAACCGGCGGCAACTTCGGCCTGCGCGGCGGAAAGCTGTAAACCTAAGTCGCGCGGCGCGGCATTGGCGGCTTGCACGTATAGCTTCGCCGCTTCATTTTGCTGGCCATTGAGTTGATAGGTGTACGCGAGTTCCGCTTGCACATCGGGTTTCGAACTCTGGAGCGAATTAAGAGCGGCGATGGCTGCCGGATAGTCCCCAGTCTCTCGATAGTAGCCCGCCAACGATCGCTGCACATCGGGATTGTCCGGGGCGTGCCGCTTAGCCAACTCAAGGTAACGGCTTGCGATGTCGAGTTGCTTCTGATGTTCGTACACCAGCGCCATCAGCAATTCCGACCGCGCGCCGGGCTGAAGTTGTTCCGCCCGCCCCAGTACATCGAGTGCGTCGGCATACTCCCCAGATCGCAGGAGCAACTCTCCCAGCAACACCGCATCGTTGATTCGTTTTGGGTCCGCCGAAAGCGCCTGGTTCAGAAGCCGCTCGGCCTCTGCGGTCCGACCCATGGTGCTGTAGGTCTGAGCGAGTCCGGAGA
>PMUM01000426.1 GCA_003166855.1 Acidobacteriaceae bacterium
TGCAATAGCGTCGGCATCGGCGCAACTTTTGGTCGGAGTCCTCTACTACGGCATGGAGCCGCTACGTCGCTGGCTTCACATGTTGTGGAACCTGGGCAACGTTCTGCCCTTGCTTGAACCGAAGCCTTATCAGACCCACTCGTTGAGGACGTTCTGGTCGATGCTAATTCCCTGGCATGGGATGGCGTTCGGCTTGTATGTTCTTAGTGCAATCTGTGTGCTTTGGTTGACGATCTCCGTTTGGAGAGATCCATCCAAGCCGCTCTCTCTTCGTTATTCGTCGCTGCTTCTGGCAACTGTGCTGGTTGCGCCCCATCTTACGGTTTACGACTTGGTGATTTTGGCCCCAGCAATTCTTCTCCTCGCCGATTGGCTCGTTGGTCAGCCGGTTCGATCAACACAGACAATCGGAACTCTGCTGTACATGGTGTACGCGCTTCCTCTTATCGGTCCGTTCGCGCGGTGGACGCACGTCCAGCTCTCAGTTGTAGCGATGGCAGTTCTGACGTACGCGATCTGGAATCTTTCTTCCCGACCCGCTCCGGAATTTTCGGCCGCTGAAAGCCGCTCGGCGGAGACGGCGAGCCTGAAGAAGTCTTAGGCAGCGTACGGATTCAGTCAAGACTTGCCGAACAAGAACGAAAGAGCTTCGGAAAAGCGCTTGGCCCACGCTGCCTCGTGGTGCGTAGCGCCCTCGTCGATGACAATTCTCAGCCGCTTTTCGTCCAATCCAGCGCGGCGAAGAAGACCAGCGAGTTCCCTCACGTCGTCCACTACGCTCTGGTCTCGATCTTTCCGCCCGACCTCGTGGGTACCAGTCGCGAGAAAGATGCGTTCCGGCCAACGTTTGACTCCGCGGCTCTGCCGGATCAACTGTCGGTTCGACGCCCACAACGAGGGGCTTTCGAGCAGCAATCGGCCAATCACTCCGGGACGCACGGCCGCCGTATAAAGCGAGATCAGGGCCCCCAGCGATGAGCCGCCCAGTCCCGTATTCTCAGGCCCGGTGGCCACGCGGTAGTTCCGGGCCATGAACGGAAATACTTCCTTGAACAGAAATGCAGGATAGCGCGTGCCATGCGCCCGCATCATCATGGGATGCAGCGAGCGGTGCGGCATGTATTCGCGGATGCGGGCTCTGCCCGCATTATCCACGCCCACAATAATCATGGGCGGCACAACGCCTTCGCGAATCAGGCGATCGCCGGTTTCGTCGACCTGCCATTCGATTCCGGTAAAGGACGTCGCTGCCTCGAACAGGTTCTGACCGTCATTCAGATAAAGCACCGGATAGTGCAGGCCGGCGTTTTCTGGATCGTCGTAGCCGGGAGGCAGCCACACGCGCAGGAATCGCGTGTTACGGAAAATGCGGCTGTGGAATTCGTGCAGGCGCAAATCTCCCGTCGCGGACTGCGCGCGGATTACGCCGGCAGCGGGTCCGGGAACATGGCTTTCTGTTTGCTGGATTTCTTCCATCCGGAAAAGTGCACTACCAGAATACAACGGAGGAGCCAATTTAGGCTCTCGCAGTTCTGACTTTTACCGCGATTGCGAGCAGGGTGATCAGCGAGATCAGCGCTAACGAGATGAGGCACAAAATACACCAGGTCATCAGTTCATACGCTTCGATGTAGGTGAGGTAAAGGGCAAAGGCGAGGCCCGTAATCGCCGCTCCCAGCAGGCGGTTTGGCGTCTCGGCGCGCGACTTCCAGAATGTGGCGAGAACAATGAGGGCGGCATACCCTGCAACGCCGATCCCGGCGACGGGGATTCCCTGGATGGTTGAATATTCGCTACGGTTCACGATGTCGCAACTGAACTGCTGGCTGAAATCGCAGAAGGCGGTCGCTGACTTTGCGTAATGGCGCTGGAGCGAGACCGCCGAAACAACCACACCCGCCAGCGACAGGAGCGCGATGAGCGCGAAGAGTATCCGGTTGCGCGGCGCGGAATCCGTCACGGCAGGCGGCACCCGGTCTTGTCGCTCAAAGCTTCCAGCGACAGAATACCCTCTTTGGGCGGTTCGTCGCCAAACTGCCAAGCCGGAAACAATTTCACTCCCGCCATCTTGCAGACCGGCACCTCTTCCGAGGAGCCCTTGATCGCACACTCCTGATACGGCACGTAGTGAAACGCTTCGCCGAACATTTCTTTCTGCTCAATGCAGTGCGGGCACCAGTACAGGCCATACATCTTGGACTGCTTGGTCGCCAAGCATTTCGCGAAATTGTCGTACTTATGATTTTTGTAGTAACGCCCAGCGATGAATGCTGCTGCCAGCAGGATCACGACTACGCCGTAGGTGACCATCTTCTTCGTGTTTCCATCGCTGGCGCCGCCATCGCGATCTAGTTGCCGCTTTCGTCGTTCTTCAGACATGACTCATCCTTATATCATGGCGAACTTTATGGCGACGATCAGGCCACAACATTGAGTGCGCCGGGAAGCACATCCAGTTCCTCGCAATGCAGGGTCAAAACTTCCCCGTCGACCATGACGTCGACTGGTGCATCCAGGTTGAACTCGATACGCCCTGTGCCCTTGCGCTCGGCCAGCGGGTGCTCGATATGGGTGCCGTCATAAAGGCCTGGTAGATTGCGGATCAGGCCGAGACGACCGATCGGCCCCCACCGGACATACTCCACCAAACCATCGTCGATTTCCGCTTGGGGAGCAATCATCATTGTCCCTCCGGTGAACTTACTGTTGTTGAAAGTCAGGAAGAGGCAACGCCGGTCGTCAAAGGCCTCCGCGCCTTCGACGCGAACCGGAAAGGGGCGGCGCTTGAAGCGAGCCAGGGTTAGAAAGATCGAAGCTTGGTACCCCAACTCTCCCCAGTGGCTGAAGCGTCGAGCGCGCAGGGTGGCGACATCTGCGGAGAATCCCATACTCAACAAATTGATGTAATGGATCACTCCGGTGCGGTGACGCAAGCGCATTACATCACAGGCCCGGCTCCGGTGAGCGAGTAGAGATTCGATCGCGTACTCGACGCCCTGATGACTGAAGTCGCGCAGAAAAGAATTGCCGGTACCGAGCGGCAAGAATCCCAGGGTCGGCCGCTCTCCGGCGAGGGCCTGAGGGTAGAGGCCATTCACGATTTCATACGAAGTACCGTCGCCACCGACAGCGATGAAGCTCCGGACACCGCGCGCATAGGCCTCGCGCGTAATCGCAGTCGCTTCGCCCGGAGCGCGGGTGGCCGCGACCTTCACCTCGATACCGCCGGCCCGCAAGCGCTCCAAGGCAGGGCCGAGCAGTTTCCGAGTCCGCCCGCCTCCTGCCGCCGGATTCACAATTGCAAGATAGTTTTGCCCCAAGGTTCAGGTTCCGTTTTTACAGTAGGGAATGATCTGCGCGTTAAGACTTACGCACGATAAATGCTACTTCAGCAGCGGTCACAATCCCACAATTGCGTCCCGGTTTACCGACTTGCCAATCTCCTCCGCTAACATTTGCCGCTTAATCTTCATCGAGGCCGTTCGGGGGAAGTCTTTCTCCACGACCAGATATCCGCTGACCCGCTTGAAATCAGGCAGGCGGCGATTTCGCGCTGAGATATCGTCCAGCAACTGGCTGTCGAATTTCTGATTCTGCTCTAAGCGCAGCACGAGGACCAGGCTTTCGCGCCCGAGTTCTTTCTTCGGCCAAACGTAGTTCGCAGCAAAGACCGTGTACTCTTTCACGGGCAGACCATCGAACACAGTTTCAATGTCCTCCGGGTAGATATTCTTACCACCCTCCGTCACGATCATGTTCTTCTTGCGGCCGAAGAGTTGCAGATGGCCGCCGCTCTCAAAACGGCCCAGATCGCCTGTTAGGAGCCAACCGTCGACGATCGTTTCCAAAGTCAGTTCGGGATCATCGAGATAGTGCGACATCACGGTCTTGCTACGAACCGCCACTTCCCCGACGCCATCGGCATCCGGATTCAGAATGCGCAGTTCGACGCCGGGCAGCGGCTTGCCGACCGTATCCGCACGGAACGGTTTGAGATCGTTGAGCGTGAGTGCGGTGCCAGCTTCAGTGAGCCCATAGCCGTTCACGACGGGAACGCCGAGATCGTAGAAGAACTGCATGGTGGAGGGCTCCATGAATGCCCCACCGGTAATGAGCGCAAGCACTTCGCCACCAAATCCGCGATGAACGTTCGGCAGCAGCATGCGGCTGAGTTTCACGTTCGGACGGCGGCGCGTCAGCAGGCGGTTCGTCGCGATCATGGTATTTAGGAAAGCGCGCTTCCACGATGGAAGTTCGTCGAACTTCGCGCGCAAGCCGCGCTCCAGGTTCTTCACGATCATCGGGACCAGAGATACGTAGGTGATACGGTAGCGCACAAAAGCGTCGCGCACGAACTCGGGTCGCAGCGTGCGCAGGTGGACCACGCACGCTCCGCACACGAAGGGACCAATGAACCCCACCATGAAATCGATGGCGTGATTCGTAGGCAGAATGCTCAGATAGCGCACGCCCGGCCAGAACGGATACCAGGCAGTGAGTGCGCGGCACTGCTCCAGATAGTTTTCGTGGGTGAGGACGCAGCCCTTGGGGCGGCCGCCCGTACCCGACGAATAGACGATGCAGGCGACGTCGTCCTTCTGTCGCATGACGAAATCGGGAGCGCCTTTGCGCTTGAAGTCCTCCCAGCGAAACGCGCCCGCCAACTCCACGCCCAGCGGGGCTTCGGTTACGAGAACGATCTTGGTGGCAATCTTCTGGAAGTCGGGAGACTCCATGATCGCGCGCCACAGGTGGTACTCGACGATGAGCACCTTGGCCTTGGAGTGGGCGAGAAGTTGCAGGTGCTCAGCCGCGGTCAGTTTGTAATCCAGTGGGACTAGCACGCCTCCGCAATAAAAGATCGCGTAAGCCGAAATCAGCCATTTCGACTGATTTGTCATGATGATGGCGGCGCGATCGCTGGCGTCGAAGTCGGCGTCCTCGAGAGCGCGGGCCAGGGGCAGAGCGATTTCTTTGAAATCGGAATACGTGAGGCGGACTTTTTCGCGGTCGCGCTCCGCTTCGATCAGGCAGACTTCGGAGGAAAAACGGTCGAGCGCATCGCGCAGCGCCGCGCCCAGACAGGTATATTGGCGGAGATCGAGCATCAACCTTTCATTTCACCACAGGGACGGGTGCGCGTGGGGAAAAGCTTAGTAATCAATTCATTACCTGCCGAATCTCGATTGTGACTTCAAGGGCTAGAGCCGTGCTTGAATCTTGCCCGCGAGCGTGCGGAAGTCGGTCACGCCGTGCAGTTCGTAATCCGGGAGTTCGACGTGAAAGTGGTTCTCCAGGCGCGTCAGCAGATCGAGTGTCTGCAGGCTGTCGATGCCGAGCGCCTTGAAGAAATCGCCGTCGGGTGAAAGTTTCTCGCGCGGCACCTTGAAGTGCGCCGCGGCCAAGGTAAGGATTTCGTCGAGAGTCTGATCGGCTGTTTGCATATAAGTTACTCTCACCTGTTTTGCGATTCCTGACAGCGCCCGGTTCTCACGGCAAATAGGGCTGTGCGTCTGTGCTCTCTACGAACTTCTTCAATCCAGCTTGCACGGCTGGCCGCGAAAACAGATCGCAAAAAATATCAATTTCCCTGCGCAATTCGTCATGCGGCACCGGCTTGATGAATCGCTTGGCCGCAACCGCGGTTTGCCGGTCGAACTTTCCCAACTGGGCGGCTGTCGCGCGGGCTGCGCGCAACGCCTCGCCCTCCGAGACGACCTGGCTGACCAAACCAATCTGCTGGGCTTTTGTCGCGTTGAAACTCCGCCCGGTCAAGAGCAGGTCGCGCACCACTGCGTTCCCCAAATCCCTTTTCAGGCGCGGGATTCCGCCAAATCCGGGGATGAGTCCCAACCTCAGTTCCGGAAAACAAAAGCGCGCCATTTTGTCAGCGATGATCAAATCGCAGACCAATGCGAGTTCAAACCCTCCTCCGAAGGTCACTCCATGCACTGCGGCAATCGTGGTCAGAGGAGCCGCATCTATCCGATTCAGGACGCGGTGTATGCGCTCCAGAAAATCGCGTACGCCGCTGGTGGCCTCGGACCTCCCCATGGCTTCGGACCGCTCGTAAAGCTCTCGCAGATCGGCGCAGGCGCAGAAACCGCACTTCAATTCGCTGTGGATGATCAGAGCATGCGCGTCTTTCTCCAGATCGTCGAGCGCCGACACGAATTGTTCCAGTTCATCGAGCGACAGTGAGCCCAGTTCGTTGCAGGGGGCGCGGTGGAGGGCCAACTCGATGACTCCACTCTGCACCTGCCACGACAGCGCTTGTCCTTGAAATTGCTCCACGCCCAATGCCTTCCCTTTGTGTGTCACCCTACACCGCCTGCTTCACTTGATACATCTCTTCGATCTCGTTCTTCATGCGCGCCGAAATCAAATCGCGTTTCAGTTTGCCGTTCGCCGTGAGCATCCCGTTTTCGACGGAGAACGGCTCCTGCCGCAGGCAAAACGCCCGCACTTGCTTATAGTGCGGGAAGTGGGGATTGATGGCATCGAGCGCGGTCTGCACTTGCTCGCCGGACACGCTGCCCGTAACGATTACTGAAAGATATCCGCGACCATTGCCAACGATGACCACTTGCTGCGCCCCCGGCAACTCGCGAGCGACCTCGTCTTCGGTCGTTTCCGGGGCGATCTTGTGGCCGGAGCCGAGAACGATCAGATTCTTGATTCGCCCCACGATGCGCCAGTTCCCTGCTGCGTCCATCTCACCCTGGTCACCGGTATGGAACCATCCGTCGCGCAGGACGTCCGCGGTCTGCTGCGGACGGTTCCAGTAGCCGGGAAACACGTTCGGTCCGCGAACTACGATCTCGTCGTTATCACCCAGCTTCATCTCGATGCCGGAGATCGCGGGGCCGACACGCCCAGGCACGACGTTGTTCGGATCGTCCATGGTGCAGATCCCGGTCGTCTCCGTCAGTCCGTAGACCTGCAAAACGGGGATGCCGAGCATGCTGAAATAATCCTGGGTTTCGGGAGTGAGGGGAGCCGAACCGCAGATCAGGGCTTTCAGATTCGCGCCCACCATTTTCTTGCGAATCGCCGGAAAGACCACGGTTTTGGCCAGCCAACCCCAGAGAGCATCGCCCGGCTTCGAACTTTGCTCTTTTCCCCGCGTCCGTGCGGCCTTGGCGCGTGAATAAATCGTGTGAACGACGCCGCCCTTTTGAGCGATCTGCTCGTCCACCGCGCGCCGCATCCGCTCAAGCAACTGCGGCACATTCAGGAAATAGTGCGGAGCAGTCGCCGGCATGTCGGTTGGGATCTTCGTCAGGTCGGTGTTCAGTGTCACCAGGCTTCCGCGCAGCAGGAAAGTCAATACCGCGATCCAGGAAGCGCAGAAACTAAACGGCAGGTAATGAAAAATACGGTCTTGCCCTAATCGGCCACTCATCAGCGAGTCCAGTCGCGCCGAGGTGCAACCCAGCATGAACCCGACGTTCGCCGCAGTCAGCACCACACCCTTAGCTTCTCCCGATGTGCCCGACGTGTAGATGATCGTGACTGGATCCTCGTCGCGAACCTGTGGGCGATCGAGCGAGACTCCCTCGACCCCTGAAAAAATCTCATCCAAAAGAAAATGGCGTGGTGCTTCAGGGCCACCGGCACCCGGCCAGTTCTGCAGGATGCCGTCGCGCAGGGTCGCATCCCCGCAGCACACCAGCGACGGCGTGCTGTCTTTCATCATCGCGACCAGTTCCGCCGGAGCCTGGCGGAAATAGAGTGGAACGACAATCAGCCCCTCAGCCATTGCCGCCAGATCGACCGCTATCCACCGGATGCTGTTCGCAGCCAGCAGGCCGCAGCGGTCGCCTTTCGTCAATCCCTTCGCGGCGAAAAACGTCCGCGCCTTGCGGATCAACTCGAGTAGTTCGCCACCGGTCACACCGGTAACTTGGCCGTCGCGGATTTCCTGGAGCACCCGGGTACCCGCCGCGGCCTTGAGTTGCGAAAATATTTCCCCGACAAATGGCATGTCTTTCGTACCGGAGAATCGGCGGATTCAGCTGTAAGCCGCCACCAACTGGCGAAGCGAGGCGTTCATGGGCGGGAGATAATCTTCCCAACTCCATTCGCCGGTGCGTGTCTGGAAGTCGGGATAGCGACGTTGGACTTCCTCCTCGAAGAAAACGCCCATGCGTGCCATCACTTTCAGATTCTTCACCACTGTGCGCGCAATGCCGTCGGCGATGCGCTCGCCCTGCGTGGCCAGTGTTTCGAGAGCCACCAGCAGCTTCGGTTCGAGATCCGGGTCATCGACAGTCATCAGCAACTCCGGATGGCCGCGCTCGCGCATCAGATTGCGAATGCGCTCATCCATGGTGATACCCGCCGAAGGCACGAGTGCCGGCATGGAAGTCACGATGCCGTGATAACGCGAAGAAGCCATCATGTGGCAGGCGCGCAGAATGCTGACCAGTTCATACATGTTGTACTGGTCCGAACTCAGAACCGGCACTCCGCCGAGTTTCTCGGAGATACGGCTGGCCGCACGCACATCCATGCGCTCGGTCGCCGCCAGAATCACGAACACCTTCCGCTGCTTGCGAAAGGCATCCACAGCCTTCGCAATGGAACTCAGGTAGTGCTCGTAGGCGCGATCGGCTGCCGGGCCTGAGTTATGGAAGTACGGCCCGCGATAATGGCTCTTCTTGTAGGCACCAGTCAAGCTATGAATAGCGGCTTTTGCCACCGAAGCTTTCACCGGCCATTCGAACGGATTGATCGGGCATACAACAAGGACAGGAGTCTTACCGTCCCAGCCCACCTGCCGTAAAACGCTTTGGCCATACTCCGCCGGTCGTGGCTCGAAAGTCCATGCAGTATCCGTACCGATCTCGGTCGGTACGCCCAACTCGCGCAACACGGTCCGCGACTCTTCATTGCGGGTGATGACGAGCGAGTTCTTGCAGTAGCGTCCGCACATCTTGGCGAGCAGTGGATCCATGTGGCCGGCTTCTGCGCCGTATCCGACAGAAAGTTTGTTCTCCACCGCGGCTATGCCGAGGGAGCCAATCATCATCGTGGTGAGGGCGTTGGCGAACTTGCTCTTGAACATGGAGCCTTCGCACGCGACGACGCCGTGATGCTTTGGAACTTCGTCTGACAAGAATGGCGGAAAGATATCGGGCAGATGCACTTGCTTGGTGCCCTCGAAGTAGCCTTTCGAGAACTCGAAGTTCTGGCTCATGACGCTGAACTCGACCCGCTCCGCGCCCAAAATGTGACGGATCTGGCGCAGCATTTCGTCCACGCGCACATCGGAGCCCATGTTGCGCGTGCCGTTGTAGCCGGCAAAGAGCAGCTTCAGCCTTTCGCCCGGTTGCCAGGGATTGTGTCCGCCCAGCATCCATCGGGCTTTCGCCCGTTCTATGTTACCGCTGACCCACGCTTCCAAAACAAAGTCCATCATGCGGCAGTCCCTCCTGCGGCAGCGGGCCAAGGCTTGTAGTTGTATTCGAAGTTATTCTCGCGGCTGAACTTGAGAAGCGGAAAACTGTACTGCGAGAACGGTACCGGCTTGCGCTTCAGTTCGGAGGTCACGCGAGTGTTATCGAACACCGTATTCCATACCAGATAGGGCATGAAGACTTTCATCAGCGAAGCACCCTTGGCCATCGCTCCCTTCCGATTGGAAAGGAAGTTGACGGAGCCGGAGAAGGGCTTCTCCGCAAACGGCAAAAACACCGGGCTACGCTTCTGCTGGGCGGCGGCCAGCGCCGTCGTCAACTCGCGGAACGTTTGCGATCCTGTGCCCGACGAAAGATGGTAGGTGTCGTATTGCGGCTGATCTTTCTGATGCAAGGTCGCAATCGCGTCGGCGACAAAATCCACGTTGACGATGTCGATCTTGTCGTTGGGACGAAACGGCAACGCCGGCAGGCCCGCCAGAAACACGAAAGCCTTGACCATATCGAACTGGGTCGTTTCCGCGTGACGGCTGTCACCCAGGACAATGCTCGGACGGAAGACCGTCTTGGGAGTATCCGGCAGCAAGACGCGGGTCATGTGCTCACAAAACTTCTTGGTGCGCGCGTAGGGATCGTAGTCTGAGCGGTCCCACTCGATCGATCGATCCTCGGTGACCACTTCATTGCTGCGCTTCCCCGCCACGGCCACTGTACTGACCTCGCTGAAGCGCCGCAAGCCGTGGTAGTGCTCGGCCTGACGCGCCAGGGTCAGCACCTCGAGCGTTCCCCGAAGATTCACGTTCAGGCAACTCTTCTCCGACTTACGGTTCAGCGATGCCGCGCAGTGGATCACGGAATCCGTGGTGTGCACCAGCCGGTCGTACTCGTCGCGGCCGAGACCAAAACCGGTCGAGGTCAGATCTCCGCAGAAGATTCGCACCTTCGTCTGCAGGTACTCGAAGAAGCGCGGAAAATCCAGGTGCATCTGCAGCGCACGCCACAGCCGCAACTGCGCTTCCTGCGGATCACGCGCCCGCACCAGCACGTTCAAGGATGCGCCGTGTCCCTCCAGCAGATTGGCGGCAACGTGTGCACCGATATATCCGGTCGAGCCGGTCAGGAATATCGCCACGTGGCTCCGTCGGTCCCAGTCTTCACGGCATCTCCGTTCGCGGGCGCAAGTTGAAAAGTGCGAGGAGGTCTGGCTTCAAGAGGCCGTCCCTCAATCAAAGGATACGTCCAGCGGCGCAGAGCCGGGATGTGAATGTTGATCCAGTACTCCCACCAGTCGAGGGAGCGGGTGTCGTAGCCGAAAATGTTTTGCTCTTCCGGCACGAGTGCGTACGAAAGCTTCTCGATGTTTTCCGCCGCGAAATCATGCTCGTTCAGCAGGATGAAAGGCTCGAACAGCTCAATGAGCTTTTCCAGACGCTCCAAGCTGCGCTCGGTCTTCACCAGCGGCGCCTTCTTGAGCGGCAGCGGCGACATGATGCGCTGAATGGACTTCACAATCGCCTTCTGCGCCGGCGCAGACATCCGGTTGTAGCGCGTCTTCGAAACTGGAATCGCATCAAAGCGCAGGCGTAGCCACGATTCCAGACCTTCCTGGGCGCGGTAGTGCTTGCGGTGCGCCAGAGACGTCAACTCGATCGACCGGCCCATGTCGCAGGGGTTGGTCACAGAGGTCGCGAGTTGGTACATCGCGTCATGCCTGCGCTCCATCACGGCTGCGGCAATCAGGGTCATTCCGATGCAAACGGCGTCTACGGGAATAATATCCAGCCGCTTGCTTTCGTTCGTCGGCAATTGGCGGAAATAGGTGCCAAGCAGATACGACAGTGAGGCAGAAGTGTTGATGCCCTCGTTCCACCCGGGGAACGGCTTGGCAACGGACGTCTCAACGATCGCGGGACGCACCACCGCGACCGGCAGTCCGGCCCCGTGTTTCGCGATCAACGACTCCGCCAAACTCTTGGTGAGCGTGTAGGTGTTCGGCCAGCCGAGTTCTTTGGCTCGCCGCGTTCCGCCCTCGGTCAGATAGGTCTTGAGCCAGCGGACGCGGTTTTTGCGGATCTGATTCTCGAGAGCCGCGCCCTGCAGGTTTTTCGCCGCATGTTCCTTGGACTGTGCCTGCATACGCAAGCCTGACGTGACTTCGTCGCTCTCGGCCTGCACCTCGGCCTGCTTCACGAATTCCTGGAGCGAGCGCCATTCCTGCTCGGCGTCGAAATCTGCCAACCCGCGCGGATTGTAGTTGGGCGTCAGTTTCTCGCTGACCCGCCCGTCCTGCTCGCCGGCCACGTAGCAAGTGGAGAGATGCAGGAGCCCGGCATGATCCGCCGATCGGACAAAATCGAGAATATTGACCGCGGCGTCGGTGTTCGTCGCCAGAGCATCGCGCAGGTCGGGATTGAAGTCGGTCAGGCCGGAGCTATTAATAATGAGATCGAGATTTTTCTGCAGGCGGCGGGCCGTCTCGGCGTTGAGTCCGAGTCCCGACTGGGTGACGTCCCCTTCGACGACCTCGATCTTGTCGTGCAGGAAGTCGAGGAGCCGGTCGCCGTGCCGGTCAAAGAGCGGATCGAATACCGGCGAGTCCTCCACCATCTTCTCGAAGCGGCGTTCGGCCGGATTCGACTTCTGTCGGCGAATAAGGAGATATATTTTTTTTACGTCGGGCAAATCCAGAAGCGTGTTCGCCAGCCAGACCTTGCCGATGAAGCCGGTAACGCCGATCAGCATGACGTGCTTTCCCGCGAATGCCCGGCGAACGGAAAATCCTGGGGCCCGTCTCTGCCCCTCAAAATGGACGATGGGCCGGGTTGGCGCGAACGGCCGCCGCTCGGCAGGAATGACTGCGGCGCGCAAGTCTTCCACGGAGATATCGAGTTGTCGCGCCAGAGTCTTCGGAGCCCTGCGCCCGTCTGGATTCTCTTCCCGAATGCGCGCGAACGCCCCGCGCGGACGGATCACGGGCTCGATTAACCTGCCCGTCGCGGTGCCATCCCGAAACTCGAGGCGGTTGGCCACGATCCGCTTGACTCCAAGATGTTGCGCCAGCGGACGCATTACATGGTCCAGCCCCTGGCTGACCAGCACAACCTCCGCGCCGGCTTCAACCAGTTCCTGTACTTTGCGCGCGCCACGCTCTTTCAGGCGGGGCTTGAGCTTGTAGAGGAAGAACTCTTCCCCGAGCAGGTCCAAGCGGTCGCGGGTCACTCCACGCAGGACGGCGTGCACGGCGCGGGTGGCAAACTTGCGGTTGGTGGAATAGAGAAACGGCCGCAGCAGGGCCGTCAGGAAGATCTGCCCACGCCGCCGGAAGCGCTCGGCAAAGGTCTGGGCGTTCCACGTGAAGAACGCCACGGGCTCGACCACGGTCAGGTCGAGCAGGCTGCCCTCAACCCGCCAGTAGACGGTGGGGGCCGTACTGGAATTGTGGTTTGTCGATTCCAAAATTGGTGATCGTTCCTCTATGAGGCTTCCGTTCGCTGGTGGTCAGACGAAGTTTCTATTGTAAACAATTGAGGGGACGACGCGAAGTCGAAACCCTCGGCTTTCTGGTAACTCGACGGTGCGCGGGCGGGACGCCCCCGCTACAGCTGGCAGGTTGCCGGCGCTACGGGGAAGCACTTTCTCTTGGCCGACGGCCGACGATTAGGGCGACTGTGCCACTGATGGCCAGGGTCGCAGCGATCGCCAGGAACCCGCCGCCAAATCCGCCGTTCGACGTCCGAAAGAACCCGATGATGTCCGAACCGAAGTATCCGCCCAGGTTCGCCAGCGAGTTGATCATCGCGATTCCAGCGGCTGCCGGAAGGCCGGCCATGCGTGTGGTCGCCATCGCCCAGAAGGGTCCCACCATGGCCTCGGCCCCGGCCATCCCGAGTCCGACGCCCGCAATCACGAGCGCAGGGGCCTTGCCGTAGGCTGCAGCTACCAAAGCCGCTGCTGCGCAGAACGCCGGAACCGCCGTATGCCAGCGCCGCTCTCCGGTACGATCCGAGCGCATTCCGACCAGCACCATTGCAATTGTTGCCACTACGAACGGAAGAACGGCAACCAGGCTCGTCTCGAAATTGCCCAGCCCTGACAACGATTGAATCAGGCTTGGTAGCCAGAACGTAACCCCATACATGGTGGTAGATACGCCAAAGTAAACCAGCGAAAGCATCCAAATTCTAGGGGCGATCAAAACCTGCCAGAAACTACCCTGTTTAAGACGCGACTCCGCTTGTTGTTCGCCGGCTAGTTTGTCCAGCAGCCAGCCGCGCTCCTCGCCCTTCAGCCAGGTGGCATCCTCCGGCCGGTCCGAAAGCACCCAAAGAACGACCGCTCCCAGCAGAATGGCTGGAATGCCCTCCATGAGGAACATCCATTGCCATCCCGAGAGCCCTTTGCCGGTCAGGCCGAGCAAAGCCCCCGAGACCGGGCTGCCGACGATGCCCGCGAGCGGGTTCGCGGTCATGAACCAGGCGACGGCGCGAGCGCGGGCACGCGCCGGGAACCAGCGCTTCATGTATAGGATCATGCCGGGAAAAAATCCCGCTTCGGCGGCGCCCAGCAGGAATCGGAGGCTATAGAAGCTGATGGGCCCTCGGATGAAGATCATCAAGCAAGAAATCACTCCCCAGGTCGCCATGAGGCCTGCAATCCACCTGCGGACGCCAAACTTCTCCAGCACCAGATTGCTCGGAAGCTGAAAGAAGAAGTAGCCGGCAAAAAACATTCCCTGGGCGCGGCCGATGACCCGGTCGCTCAAGCCAAGCTGGCCTCGCATCTGCAACACGGCAAAGCTCACGTTGATGCGGTCGAGGTAGGCGACGAGGTAGAGGAGGAAGAGAAACGGCATCAGCCGCCACATCAGTCGGGAGACTACGGCGGATTCAAGACGGTCCGGGGCGGTTTCCAAGGTGCGTGCCAGTGGTGCGAATGTTCCGTGGTGCGAGGATTCTACGCTAAGCCGAGCTTTTTCCGAATCTCGGCTACGATCTGCTCCGGTGTGGCTGCGATTTGCACGGTCACCGCTTCGTTTGGTTCTTCCAGGTCAGCGAACTGGCTGGCCAGAATCTGTTCGCCAGCGAAATGGCCCTGACGCGAGCGCAGGCGGTCTGCGATCAAGTCTGCACTTCCCTTCAGGTATACGAACCGCACCTCCGGCCCCACGTCGAGTTCCTGGCGATAGCTGCGCTTCAGGGCTGAGCAGGCCAGCACAACGTTGCGCTGCTCGTCGATCCATTGGGTGATCGCTTTGCGCAGGCTGTCGAGCCAAGGCTTGCGGTCGTCGTCGTTGAGGGAGATTCCATGGCGGATCTTTTCTACATTGGATGGCGGATGGAAGTCGTCGGCGTCGGAGAATTCCCAACCGGACTGTTCAGCGAGCAGACGGCCGACGGTCGTCTTGCCCGCGCCGACGACTCCCATCACGATCACGATCATGGGTGAGGATTGTAGCTTGCCTGAAATCCCGGACAAAGCATCTTTGCTTTCGGGCGTGCGGGCGAGACGCCCGCACAGCTTGCCCTGAGCCCTGCGAAGGGACAGCCGCCGGGACGCGGCGCTACAAGAGCTACTTCTTCGAATACGTCTTCTGCGCGCCCGTCCTCGCGTTTGTGACCGTGAAAGTGCCGTCGGTTTGCGCTTCGACTTTGAGGTATTTCCCCTCGCAGTTTTCTTTCACGTTCGCAATGCGTTCAGCGTCGATGTTGTGGGCTTTGTCCGAGTCGGCGGCGTAGTGCAACTGCCATAAGTCTTCCAGGCCCGGAGAATCGTGGACGATCTGCCATGCCGCGGGACTCGATCCCTTGCGGGGGCCATTGTCGATCACGGCTACTCGTGGATGCAGGGCCCAATCCAGAGCCTTGGGATTCGACAGGTCCGCTCCGTGATGCGTCACCAGAAACAGATCGACCGTGCCGATCAGGTTATTGGGGCAGGCGATCTCAAGCTCTTTCTTCTTGGTGAGATCGCCGAGATCGAGGAAGCGAAACTGCCCATAGGTGATGAGAACGCCCACGGAACGGGCATTCTCAGTATTGTCCTCAGCAGCGGCAGGCTCGGAACCGCAGTAGGAATTCGCCTCCCCAGCACCCGGCAGCGGTTTCGTCAGATGATCTCCGGCCGCGGCCAGCACCTGAACCTGGAGGCCTTTGATCGGGAGCCCCCACCCGGGCTTGACGACGACATGGGCATGGCCCGCGATCGCTTTCTCGTAGGCGGCGTAGTCGGTGCGCGTCACTTCGGAGTCTTCTAGATTCGGCCGATGGTCGACGAACGTGCCCACCTTAATCCCGTCGACCAGTTGAGGCACGCCGCCCACATGGTCGCGGTGATAGTGGGTGATCAGGACGTAGTCGATCTGCTTGAGGCCCGCCTGATGAGCCGCGGCCAGGATCCGGTCGGCGTCGCGGCCTTCATATCCGGGCCAGCCGGTGTCAATGAGCAGCGACTCTCCTGAGGGACTCACGACCAGAGTCGCCTGACCGCCCTCCACATCAATGAAGTAGATCTGCAGGGACTTCGGACTGGCGGCAGCGTTGGCGCGAGGTGTACTCGCACCGACTAAGCATAGGCAAAAGCAAACAACAGCTGTCAGGACTCGACGCATCGGTTGGCACCTGATTTGGGAGATGTTGCCGAAGATTATGCCACGGGGCGGGGGAAATGCGTCAGGGTTGTTTTGCATGGGAACGGTAAAGCCAGAAGTGAACCAGCAACATCACGACAATGTTTACGCCGCGCAGCTTTGAAACCAGCTTTAAGGACAGTTGGTCGGAGACGGACGACCGGCGAACCGGGACTCGATCCACCCAATCTGGTCCCTCACGGAGTCGCCAATGACTCTTCCCGCGTCGAGGTTGGGATATCGTTCCCATTGAACCCGATCGCCTTGTTTGCACATGCGAGCAAACGCTTGCGCCCGAATAGTTGGGGGAATTGCTGGATCGGCATCCCCCGTGATTACGAAGATTGGACCATACGCTCGAGTCTGGCCAAGCTCATTGCGATCAAAATACCTGCGCACGAATGAATTGGTCTCCCACGCTGGCTTCACGATCTCCGCAGCGGACAAATCTGGGGTCGTCGTTGACGGAGAGCACGTCTGCTCCAGTTGGTTGTAGCGTGCCAGGGCCTTCTCCGTCAGCATGTGGGTTACTTGGAACTGCGGGTAAACCGTCTTAATTCCATAAGCGAGGGACGTAAGCAGGGTGCTGGCAGAACCGTTCACGGGACGCTCATAGGTTTCTCGCACGCTGGCAAGAACTGAAATCGCGATAGCTCCGAGGTAATTTTGGTCGCGAACCTCGCTTTCCTTGTCTGCAAGTGCCGTCGCTGCCAAAGCTCCCTCGGCCTCGCCCATGACAATCCACCTCGCGCCCAACTGGGGCGCGGCAGCGCGGGCTGCCAGAACGGAATTGATGACGTCGCTCGCATTGGACGGACCATCCAGAAAGGCGTTCCGGAACCTGGTTCCGAGTCCCGCGTAATCTGTGGCGACCACGGCATACCCTAGGTTCACATACATCGAGAGGAACGGACCGTGCCCTACATTTCTCATCAGCGAAGGAGCGCACTGACGCGCAAGGCCAGTAGCGGCGTGGGCCCAAGCGATGATCGGCCACCCCCCGGCAGGCGGCTTTTTGTTGTAGGGAAGGAGCACGACTCCAGACGCTGCCACATCTTCGCCGGCAGCGGAACGAGAGTGATACAGAATGCGCACGGCAGAGACGGAGAGCGGAAGTTCGTATTCGTCAAATGGTTGCGACCGGATCAAGTCTCCTGGCTTGCCGGCTGGCAACGGATCAGGAGAGTCGTAGAACTTTGTAAGAGGCAGGGTTCGGACGCGATGCATCTCCGATCGAACTCCTGGGACTGGAGTTGGGACTGGGGCTGGGACCTGCGCGGAGGCGACTACTCGGTCGAGAAGGCCAAGCGAGGCGATGGCAAGAGCCATCGCTAGAGGGAGGAAGCTATTCCTAAATTGCCGCGAAACGGCGATTGATGAATTCCCGTGACCCACAATGAGAAAAGCCGAGGGACCGCGCTATCTTTAACGGATCTGACGCAACATATATGGCGACGTTCACCACTTTACCACTCTTGATCGGATTGATCGTCACTCTGGTCGGTCCGCCGTACCTGATTGCGCTTGCGATGCACAACAAAGATCATGCCCACCGATCCGAGGGTGGGAGGAATGATGAGGACCAAAATCCCGCTCTTCAACGCCTGAATCATGCGAGAGCCAGAGGATGCCGCTTGCGTGTAGCAGAGGGCACAACTCTGCGCGAACGCCGACGTAGGCGCCAGCAGGATGATGACGCCTGCGAACAGGATCCCAAACATCGCAATTTGTTTCAGTGCCTTCAATAGTTGCTTTCTTCCGGAACGGTCGCCGCTGGCTACTTTGCCCAAGGAGCGCCATCGATCAAGCGGAAGCTGTCGGTCCATCCATATTGCATCCCAAGGATGACAGAAACCGTGAAAATCAACACAAACCACTTCAGTCCGCGATTCTCCCACAAATGCATGAAAAACAGGAGCGCCAGCGCTGCCTCGACGATCGCCACGATCATCATGCGCACGAACATTTGCGACGCGCTAATGTCCTGATAGGCAATGAGGAACTGTATCCCTGCCAGGGCCAGTATGCAAACGTAGACGATGAGGTCTTTCTTTGCTCCATTCTGCGTTTCGGCGGTAGTCATAGAAGTTGCCTGCCTCTTTCAGTTTTTCAGTGGGCCAAGTTCAAAAGATACACAAGCGGCACGACGAACATCCAAACCAGATCTACAAAGTGCCAGTACAGCCCTGTAATCTCGAGGTCATCGGCCTTGTAACGGCCGCCCTGGTAGCGCAATCCCACAGCGATCAGAGCGACGACGCCGCCGGTTACGTGCAGCAAATGCAGGCCGGTGATGCTGAAGAACAGTGAACTGAACAGAGGCGTTCCCCACGGATTATGGAAAAGAGTCGCCCCCTCGCCAATCATTGCAAACCACTCTCGAATGTGGAGCGTCGCGAACAGAATTCCGGCCAGGGCCGTAATCATCGTCCAGCGGAACGCTCCGGCTTTGTCGCCTCTCTGAGCGGAGCGTACGCCAAAGAGCATGGTCAAACTGCTGGTCAGCAGTATGAAGGTCATCAACGCTACATTGGTTATGCTGTGAAAAGGTCTGGGCCAATTCGGAGTGGCATTGCGTATGAATCCGTAGGCCACCAGACAGCCGGCAAAGGTCGCGCTGTCAGCGATAATGAACAGCCACATCGCCATTTTCTTGGCCGGAACCGAAAATGTCGGTTCTTCCATCAGGCCTGAGTGTGCTCCCATCGTCACTTCCGCTTGGCTCACGGTGTCTCCTCTCGAACGAGCGTCCTACAGCTTGAACCACAGCAACAACAGCAGATACACCCAAAGCACGTCCATAAAATGCCAGTAATACGATGTCGCATCCAGCGTGCTTTTTCGGAGAATCGATTTATCCAACCGATAAATAACTCGCACCAACCCGCCCAGTCCTCCCAGCACGTGCAGAGCGTGGATAGCAGTCAGCACGTAGAAGAAAGAACTGTTGGGATTCGTGGCCAGAAAAACTCCCTGGGAACGCAATTGCGTCCAGGCCACGTACTGGCCGGCAACAAAAAGCAAGCCGAGAAAAAGCGAGATGTAGAGCCAACGATCCGGCCTGGCAACCTGACTCTTACGCCCGAGCATGAAGGAGCCTACGCGCCTGCGCGCCACTTCCAGAGCGACGCTGCTGGCGAACAGCACTAGGGTATTCAGGTAAAGAATGCGAGGCAGAGCGAGATGCCGCCAATCCAGCGCAGATCCCTGGCGAACGATCAGGGCGCTGGTGAGGGCCGCGAAGCTCATCGCAATCGACGCGAGCACGACCCAGATGCCGGTGGAAGCCGGTGGCGGAGAGTAGTCCTTCACAGCCGGCAATTTGCCATCCGCCGGTACCATGTTCCGCCAGCCAGCATTGCCGGAGTTGCCTGTCGGTCGCGGAGGATCGCGTCGTTCTTCGATTTTTGGCGGTTCGGGTACAGTGGTCGCCATAAGACTTATAGACTCCAATCCCAGAATCGATTACGCCTCGTCCGGCCCTGTGACTTTTTCGGGCGAGGTTTGCATCACGAAGTCGCCTGCCGTCCCCTCGACTCCATACTGGTATGGATCGTGGAAAACTTCCGGCAGTTTGTCGCCAAAGTTGTTGTGCGGCGGCGGCGTGGTCGGCGTGCTCCACTCCAAAGAAGTCGCTTGCCACGGATTGTCCGTCGCGGGCTCGCCTTTAAAGCGGCTGTAGATCAGGTTGTAGAGGAAGATCAGCTGTGCGGCACCGGTCACCAGTGCAGCCACCGTAATAAACTGGTGCAACGGAATGAGCTTCTGCATGTAGTCGGGCGTAAAGGCCTGATAGCGGCGCACATTGCCTGCCATGCCCAGATAGTGGAAGGGCATGAAAATCGCATACGCACCCACGAAGCTGAGCCAAAAGTGAGCCTTGCCCAAGGTCTCATTCATCATGCGGCCAAACATCTTCGGGAACCAGAAATACGTTCCGGAGAAAATCCCGAACATTGCCGCGACGCCCATCACAAGGTGGAAGTGTCCTACCACAAAGTAAGTCGCATGCAGCATGATGTCGATTGAGGGCTGCGCCAGGAAGAAGCCACTCACCCCTCCGGCGATGAACATCGAAATAAATCCCAAGCCAAAAAGCGACGCTGCATTAATGCGCAACTTCGCTCCGTAAAGGCTGCCCAGCCAGATCAGCACCACGATCGTGGAGGGAATCGTGATCACCAAAGTGGGGAAGGAGAATGCCAGCGACGAAACCGGATTCATCCCGCTGACGAACATGTGATGCCCATAGACCATATAGCTGAGAACTGCCAGAGCACCCATCGAGTAAATCAGCACTCTGTGGCTGAGCATCGGCTTTCGCATATTGGTGATCAGGACATGCGAGACGATCCCCATGCCGGGCACGATCGCGATATAGACCTCGGGATGCCCGAAAAACCAGAAAAGGTGCTGCCAGAGCAGGGTTGATCCGCCGGAGTGCGGTTGCATTTGGTCGTTGATGACAATATTACTGGACACAAAAAAGCTGGTTCCCGCCACGTGATCGAGAATGAGGAGGATGCAGGCAGGCATCAACACCGCGAAAGCCGTCAGGCCCATGCAGGAAGTAATGAACCAGGCCCAGGCACTGAGTGGCAAACGCCACAAACTCATGCCCCGGGTCCGCATATCCAGCGTGGTGGTGATGAAGTTCAAGGAGCCGAGAAGTTGCCCAATGCAGAAGATCCCAATGGAAGCAGCCCAGAGAACCACGCCCGTTCCTTCGCCGGGTCCGGCAACCTCTCCCAGTGCGCTAAGCGGCGCATACTGGGTCCAACCGCCGAGCGTGGGTCCCGTGCCAACGAAGAACGAGGACACCAAGACCAGAAAAGCCACGAATGTGACCCAAAACGACATCATGTTGAAGTGGGGGAAGGGCATGTCCTCGGCACCGACCTGGATCGGCAAGAAGTAGTTGCCGAAGGCCGCGAACGGAGCTGTAGTCAGGACGAAAAAGACCATGATCGTGGCGTGCATGGTCATCAATTGCAGGTAGAACTCTGGCGTCATCACGTTGCCGGGTGCGCCGTTCTTGGTCAGCAGATGCAGCCCGGGAATGGCATAGTTGGTCCACCCCAGGTGGATGCGCATCAACCAGGAAAGTCCCATACCCACCAGCGCAGCGAGCAGCGCAAGCCCGTAGTACTGCTTACCGATGACCTTGTGATCCAGGCTGAAGACGTGCTTTGAGATAAAACTCGTCGGCGCGTGATGTGCCGCGGCGTCGTGTTTCGCCATATCGTGCATGACTCACCTCAGGAGATCTCTGTGCCGCACAGAGTGCGGACAGTATTCACTCACTGCATCGCTGCTTGCTGCTTCAGCCAATTGTCAAAGTCCGGTTGGGACAACACCGAAATGTACGCCTTCATGTTGTAGTGTCCGAGACCGCACAACTGGGTGCAGACGATCTCGTACTTGCCAACCTTGGTCGCGGTGAAATGGAGAGAAAGATCAAGCCCGGGAACGAAATCCTGCTGCACCCGCAA
>PMUM01000009.1 GCA_003166855.1 Acidobacteriaceae bacterium
GGTTAAATGTGCTCGTTTCCTCAGGGCAACAGATACGACGATGCAATCGGAACCTGCTCATATCCAATATCGTCTTGGTCGGTGCGGTCAAAGCTCTGTGCGCGACATGCGGGTCGCCGATCAGAGGTTGTTTAACGAAGGCGCAATCCCTCTGGAGATAATTTCGAACATCGCGGAATCCTTCGAAAGGATGCTGCTGACGGTAATCAATGACGTTCTCGACTTCTCGAAAATCGAGGCAGGTAAAGTTGAGCTGGAGGCGATCGACTTCAATCTTCGCGATTGCCTGGAAGAAACTCTGAAGACGCTCGCATTGCGGGCAGGCGAAAAGGGACTTGAGCTTCTGTGCGATTTAGCCCCCGACGTGCCGGAATTGGTTTCAGGGGATGCCGTACGCCTACGGCAGATCGTGCTCAACTTGGTCGGAAATGCGATCAAGTTCACTCATCAGGGCGAAGTTGCTGTCCGCGTGAAAACAATAGCCACGACTGAGGAGACTCGAACCCTGCAGATTACCGTAGCTGATACTGGGGTCGGCGTTCCTCCGGAAAAGCAAAAGTTCATCTTTGATCCTTTTACTCAGGCAGACACATCGACAACACGCAATTATGGCGGAACGGGTTTGGGGCTGACTATCTCTGCCCGGCTGATCTCCATGATGGGAGGAAGAATCTGGCTGGAGAGTGAGGTAGGACGAGGCAGCCAGTTCCACTTCACTGTGCAGCTACGAGTTGGGGACAAGAAACCTGACCCCGAGTCTATGGTTCCAATCGAGGCACTGCGCAATGTGAGAGTCCTGGTGGTTGATGACAATTCAACAAATCGGCGAATTGTGCAGGAGATGTTGAAGCGCTGGGAAGTGAATAGTACGGCCGTGGAGGGTGGCGAGCAGGCTTTGGCAGAGCTAGTATCAGCTCAACTCGCGGGGCAGCCTTATCAACTGCTCCTGACGGACATGCACATGCCAAAGATGGACGGCTTTACACTGGTGGAAGAAATCCGGCACAGGGCGGGGCTGGAGATGATCGCGATTATGATGCTCACCTCCGCGGCACATCGCGGAGAGACCGAACGTTGCCGCGCCTTAGGTATTACATCTTACCTTTTCAAACCAATTCGAAAAGCGGAACTGCTGACCGCAATCTTGGCCGTGCTGGGAAAGAACTGTGCGATTTCTTTACCGGCACTGGCGGCGCGATCGGAGACGGCTGCGCACGGCAAAAGCTTGAATATTCTCTTGGCAGAAGACAATCGTGTCAATCAAGTGGTTGCGACCCGAATTCTGGAAAAAATGGGGCACACGATCACGGTCGCCCAGCATGGTTCCGAGGCCTTATCGCTGTTAGCGGCACAGTCTTTCGATCTGGTGCTAATGGACGTTCAAATGCCGCAAATGGATGGCCTCGCGGCCACAAAAAGCATTCGTCTGCACGAGACGCGAACGCATTCTCACCTGCCGATCGTAGCCATGACGGCCCACGCAATGAAGGGGGACCGGGAGCGCTGCTTGGAGGCAGGAATGGACGGGTACGTCTCGAAGCCGATCAACACCAAGGACCTGGAATTGGCGATCGCCGACGTCATGCATTTGCCCACCACTAATGGCCCGGACCTAGAACCGAACGTTTGCCCGGAAGGATCACTTTTAAAACCGGTCAATTTGGATTTTAGTCAAATACTTGGTCGGCTTGGTGGCGACGAACAGCTATTGCATGAAGTGATTGAGATATTCATCGATCTGGCTCCCAAGCATGTTGATACGCTACGACGGGCCCTAGGAGAAGGAGATGAAGAAGTTGTAGAGAGAACAGCACACAGCATGAAAGGAGAATTAGGGTATCTGGGAATCGCGGAGGTGTCGGAGCAGGCTCGTGAAATTGAGGAATTAGGCCGAAAACACGATCTGGAGCAGGCATCGCGGGTTTTCGCCGCTTTCGAACCTGCAATTTCTGACATCGTTGGGACGATGAGAACAAACCTCGTTGAAAAGTCGCGGGTGGCTTCGTCAGGAGCTGGGCAATGAGCAGCGGAATGCCAATCACTCTACATTCTACGAAACCAGGATCAGATATTTCGTGCGGACAGGTTCTCATCGCCGAAGACGACGCCATGTTCCGCAGGATATTGCAGAGCTGGCTGGAGAGGTGGGGCTATAAGGTGATTGTTGCTGAGGATGGCGCTAAGGCCTGGAGCATCCTCCAGCAGGAGCATCCGCCAGAGTTGCTGATCCTTGATTGGGTAATGCCTGAAATTGACGGAACGGAGCTGTGCCGCAGGATTCGCGAACGGCAGAGGTCCCCGTATCAGTACATTTTGCTGGTAACCGGAAAAGATGACAAACAAGACGTAGTGGGTGGGCTGGAGGCGGGAGCTGACGATTACTTAACCAAGCCATTTGACCAAAATGAGTTGCGGGCGCGCTTGCAAGTGGGTCGGCGTATTCTCGCCCTGCAGCAGGATTTGATCAATGCTCGCGAGGAGCTTCGGATTCAGGCGACTCATGATGCACTCACTGGTATCTGGAATCGCGGGGCAGTGCTGGACTTGATGCATCGCGAGCTTGATCGCGCCGCAAGAGCCGAAACGCTAACGGCGGTTCTCATGCTGGACCTCGACCACTTCAAGAATATAAACGACACTCATGGACATCTGACCGGTGATGTCGTTCTGCGAGAAGTTGCAAAACGTATTGCCCAGAGCGTCCGTCCTTATGATCTCGTAGGGCGCTACGGTGGCGAAGAATTTCTGGTAGTGCTTCCGAGCAGTGGCAAAACTGAAATCGAGCAAAGCGCAAACAGAATTCGCTGTGCCATTGCATCCACACCCATCTTGAGTGCTAGCCCAGAGGTTCGCGTTACGGTCAGCATCGGCGCGACCTTGAGTTCCGCTGGCTGTAGATCAGAGAAGGATCTACTTCTGGCCGCAGACAAAGCGTTGTATCAAGCCAAGGATGGCGGAAGAAATCGAGTCATCGTACTGTGACCTTAAGAAGGCAAAATGTAAAGAATACGTCTCCGCAGGCTAGAAAGTTTATGAGAATTCTCATCGTCGACGATAGCAGAATCATGCAGGCAGGAATGAAAAGAGCTCTGGTGAATGCAGGACACGAAGTGACTGTAGCCGGCGATGGCAAGGAAGGCCTGATCGCCGCTCGTGAGACACTTCCCGACCTGATCTTGCTCGATATGATGCTGCCGATGATGTCGGGAACCGAGGTACTCTCGGCACTGAAGATGGAAGCATCTACGAAGGAGATCCCAATCTTTGTCCTCACCGGCCTCTCGCAAAAGAACGAGGACAAGCTGCTGCATGCGGGGGCGGCGAAGTACTTTGAGAAATCAAACCATCTCCTGGAACACAACTTCGCCGCCCTCATTGAAGCAGTCGGGCGATGCAACGCCAAACACGTATAGTCCGCCAATGGAGCAGCGGTTTCTCCGCGGCGTCGCTTTACGGCCTGGGATACTTAGGCGAGGGGATCTGTAAGAAGGATGGCAAAACGGAGGATTCTGTTACATCCGCCAGTGGTCAAAAGGTATACCCGTGGACTAGCGGGGAACTCGGCGAAACAGGGGGCGAAAGGCCGCATAAAATGAAGTCGCCGCAGCCACCCTTTTTGACTACCCCATAGGCAAGGGCTCAGGAACGCTTGAAATGACAGGATTTGCCCTTTCCTGCGTCCATTGGTGCGCCGTCCTCGTTGACTCTGCCTCGTCACATCCCTAACATTGCAGCCTGAGTCCCAGCGCCCGCTCATGATCGGCCAAACCATCTCGCACTACCGCATCATCGAGAAGCTGGGCGGTGGCGGGATGGGTGTGGTTTACAAGGCCGAGGACGCGCGGCTACATCGCTTCGTCGCCCTGAAATTTCTTCCTGACGATGTTGCCAAAGACCCGCAGGCACTCGCTCGCTTTCAACGCGAAGCCCAAGCCGCCTCCGCACTGAACCATCCGAATATCTGCACGATTTACGACATTGGCGAGCAGGACGGGCAGGCGTTCATCGCTATGGAGTTTTTGGATGGGTTGACGCTGAAGCATCGCATTGCGGGGCGTCCTCTGGAAACGGAAGTTCTTCTCCCCATCGCCATCGACATAGCCGACGCGCTCGACGCAGCTCACTCCGCTGGTATCGTCCACCGCGACATCAAGCCTGCCAATATATTTGTCACCAAGCGCGGACATGCCAAGGTTCTGGATTTCGGGCTGGCGAAGCTTTCTGTTAGACAGGGAGCGGGTGCGGACGCGAACGCCACCATCGACGTGGAGTCCCAACTAACCAGTCCCGGCGCTACGCTCGGCACCGTCGCTTACATGTCGCCGGAACAAGTGCGAGCCAAGGAACTCGATGGCCGGACCGATTTGTTTTCCTTCGGGGCGGTCTTGTACGAGGTGGCAACTGGGGCGTTGCCCTTCCGTGGGGAAAGCTCGGGAGTCATCTTCAAAGCCATTCTCGACGGGACTCCCACATCCGCGGTGCGGCTGAATCCCGACGTACCGCCCGAACTGGAACGGATCATCAACAAGGCGCTGGAGAAAGACCGTAACCTGCGCTATCAGAGCGCAGCGGAGATGCGAGCCGACCTGCAACGGCTGAAGCGGGACTCCGAGAGCGGGCGCAGTCCTGCGACAAGCGCGGGCACGCCTGCGACTCAAGGCGGGACACTCTGGAAGGTTGCGGTTCCCGTCCTGCTGATCGCCTTGCTCGTGGCGGGCGGGCTTTACTATCGGTCGCGTCAGCAAAGCCAGCACTTGACCGAGAAGGACACCATTGTTCTGACCGATTTTGCCAACAGCACGGGCGATGCCATCTTCGACGACACGCTGAAGACGGCGCTCAGCGTCTCCCTACGTCAATCGCCTTTCTTGAATGTGCTCTCCGACAGCGAAGTGGCGAAGACCTTGCAACAGATGACTCACCCGCTCAACACGAAACTCACGCCTGAAATAGGCCGGGAGCTTTGCCAGCGAGCGGGCAGCAAGGCTTATCTTGTAGGATCGATTGCCAATCTGGGCAGCGAATACGTGCTGGGTTTGAAGGCGGTGAATTGCCAGAGCGGAGACACGTTGGCACAGGATCAGGTCACGGCAGCGTCCAAGGAGAAGGTGCTGGACGCGCTCGGGAATGCGGCATCCAAATTGCGCGGCGAACTCGGCGAATCTCTGGCTACGGTGAAGAAGTTCGACCTTCCGCTGGCAGAGGCCACCACCCCTTCACTCGAAGCGCTGAAGGCATACAGCCTTGGCTGGGCAGCGGGCGACTTAGCCGCCGCCCTGACATTCCACAAACGAGCAATCGAGCTTGATCCGAATTTCGCCATGGGTTACAGGGCTGTGGGGAACGCCTATTTCGGTCTGGGCCAAACGGAGCGAGCCAATGAGTACTACACGAAGGCATTTGAATTGCGGGAACGTACCAGCGAGTGGGAAAAGTTGGCGATCACCGCCGACTACCACCGGATTGTAACCGGGGACTTAGATAAAGCGGCCCAGACTTATCGAGAGTGGATCGGCAGCTATCCGCGCATTGGCGGAGTGTACGGTTATTTAGGTTTGGTATTGAGTGTGCAGGGGCAGTACGAGAAGGCCGTGGAGCTGACAAAAGAGAATATGCGCCTTGTGCCTGATGACCCCGCACCATACAGTAATTTGGCTGGCTACTACCTAGCATTGCAGCACTTCGATGAAGCCCGAAATATCATCCACGAGGCGCAGACGCGAAAACTGGACGAGTTTCCGATCCACAATGACCTTTATGCTCTGGCTTTTTTCGGGGCGGACTCAGCGGCGATGGCGGAACAGCAGCAATGGTTAGCGGGCCAGCCCGAAGCCGAGAACTTTGGACTTGCATTGTCCGCCGACACGGAGGCGTACCACGGTCGTGTGGGCAAGGCAAGAGAACTCACTCAGAGGGCGGTGGACTCCGCTGTACGGGCGGACAACAAAGAAGCCGGAGCGGTCTATTTCGCGAACGCTGCGGTGCAACAAGCAGCTTATGAAAAGTTTGCGGAGGCGAAAGATTCTGCGGCACAGGCTTTGAAACTTGCTGCTGCGAGTCAGGGGGTCAAGAGCGAAGCCGCGCTAGCATTTGCCATGGTTGGCGATACGGCAAGGGCCAAAGCCTTAGCGCAAGACTTAGGCAAACGCTTCCCGATGGACACGCAGATGAAGTCGCTTTGGCTGCCTGCGATTCGGGCACAGTCTGCGCTGGTGAGAAAGAACCCGGCTGGCGCC
>PMUM01000266.1 GCA_003166855.1 Acidobacteriaceae bacterium
AATCTTGCCTTCCCGCGAGGTGGTCGAGAGGTTCACCTTGCCCGAGCACAGAATGAACATGCCGCGGGGACTATGGCCTTCGACAAACAGGATTGCGCCGGCCGGCAGGACGCTCTTGTGGCTGACCTCATTCAGCGACTGCAGCGCGCAATCAGAAAAGCTGCAGAAGAAGCTGGCGTTGCAGTTCGTGCACTCGTTGCAGTTGTCGATGATGTCGAGGTTATAGGGCGCATTCATGTCCGTCTCCGTCGCGATGGGACGCTTTCGTTTTGTAGTGCAGCCTGCACCTGCGCCGAGGCTGCCCAAATGGCGAGAACTGGCCAGCAAGGCGCGCGCGTGGGCGCGAGTGTCGGCGTGCGAACTCCGGGCGGCCGTAAGCAATTCCCAGCCAGCGCTCGACTCCTCCCCCTGTTCCCATGCGAGGTGACAGGCGAACAGGTAAAGGGGATCGATTTCTTGCGGGTGAGTCTGGGGACTCGGCTGAAGGTCGGGATTGACCAGATTCCTGGAGCAAGTTTCGCTGGGCGGGTCAATCCGCGTTGTACTCCATCCCGTGGTGAGGTCGGAGTGATCGCCGAGACAATGATCCCCGAGATGTGGGTTGGGTGCCGGGACTGGCGGATCGAGAAGATGACCGTATGAACTCGTGCTAACCCGTTGGTATTTGCTGGTTAATAACACTGCTAACTCCAAGAGAACGGCCACGTGCGCCGGGAATGTTTTTCCTAAGTTGGAACTGAGGCCCTCTTTGCGAGGCCGGGGGGAGAGCAACAACATTTGCTCAGGCCAGAGGCAAAGTGAATCAAGTACTATGCACGCCGCGTTCCGTAAATGGGAGGCGATCACGAACGGGGGATCTTCCCTGTTTGGAACGAGTTCCGAAACAGAAACGCCGTAGCTCCACTGCGGGAACATGGCGAAACTTCGGCAATTGCCGATTAGCCGTCACGGCCAATGCCGACATGCGCTCTGCCGCGAAGACTGTGAAATCGGCTAGGAACGGTGTGACTTGGGCGCGCCCCAAATCGATTCGTCAGGAACCCATATAGTCTCGACGGGTGATTTTCAGACGCTGCATCTTGGATTGGAGGGTGGTGCGCTTCAGCCCGAGGCGAGCGGCGGCGCCATCCGGTCCGGCGATTGTGCCTTTGGTTTGCCGGAGCACGTGAAGGATGTGCTCGCGCTCAGCATTCTCCAGACTGTGATCCGTGTGAGAGACGGCGGTGCGGCTTTCGGCGCGCATTTCCGAAACGGGAACATGCAAGGCAGTGCCGCGGCTGAGAATGACGGAGCGTTCCATCAGATTCTCGAGTTCACGAACGTTCCCGGGCCACGACCATGCGGTCAGCGCGTTCATCGTTTCCTTGGGAATGGTTTCGATTTGTCGTTCCATGCGAAGCGCGAATTTGCGTACGAAGTAGCGGACCAGCAGGGGGATATCCTCGCCCCGTTCGCGCAGCGCCGGCACGCGGATGGGAAACACGCTGAGACGGTAGAAGAGGTCACTGCGAAACTCACGCTCCGCGATCGCCTTGGCCAAATCCCGATTGGTGGCCGCCACCAGCCGCAGGTTCACTTTGATGGTGCGGGTGCTGCCCAGGCGTTCGAACTCGTGGTCCTGCAGCACACGCAGCAGCTTTGGCTGGAGTTCGAGAGGGATCTCGCCGATCTCGTCGAGGAGTAAGGTTCCACCGTCCGCCAGTTCCAGGCGTCCGATTTTCTGGCTCACCGCGCCGGTAAACGCTCCCTTCTCATGGCCGAAGAGTTCGCTTTCCAGCAAGCCGGTAGGAATGGCAGCGCAGTTGAGCTTGATGAAGCTGCCGTCTTTGCGGCGGCTCAAGCGGTGAATGGCTCGGGCGAACAGTTCCTTGCCGGTTCCGGTCTCCCCGAGAATCAGGACAGTGGCCTCACTGGGAGCGACAGTCGCCACCTGATCAAGGACCTTCTTGAGCGCCGGGCTGTCGCCAACGATTTCTTCAAACAGACCCTGCGAGCGCAACTCGCCTTCCAGGTAGGCTTTCTCTTCGGCGAGGCGATTCTTGAGGGCCTCGATCTCGACCGCCGCGCGATGGTTTTCCAGCGCTACTGCGAACTGGGAGGCCACTTGCTTGAGAAGATCCAGGTCCTCCGGTTGAAAGGCGTTCTTGCGGGTGCTGCCCAGAACGAGAACTCCCAGGGGACCCCTGGGACGGACGAGTGGGACGCAACAGAGCGATCGAAAGCCTTCGGCGAGAAAGTTCTTTGTTATCTCGGCGTCGAAGCCCTGCATCTGGCTCTTCGAGAAAATCAGAGCGGCACCTTGCTGCAGGGAGCGGCCTCCGGGACTGTCGTGCGGGCTGATCGTGAGGGACGAAAGCAATCCTTTGCCCATTGGGAAGTCCTCGGCCTGCCGGACCAGGAGCCCGGTGCTGGCGTCCTGCAACTCGAAGCCCGCATATTCCTGCCGGAGAACCCGGCGAATACGGGCCGAGATCTGAGGAAAAGCCTGCTGCAGGTTCCAGTTCGACGACAGGATCGTGCTCACGTCCAACAGCATCTGAAGCCGGTCCATTTCCTTGCGGAGTCTTCCGCCGACGTCCTGGAGCGATTGGTGCAGCCTTTTCTGGACAGTGACTTCGACCAGAACGACACCGATGCGCGTGACGGCACCAGTTGCATCCTTGATGGGGTAGGAGCTTCCAACCCAGTGACCGGTCCCCGTTCGAGCGGGGAGCACGTTCGAGCCCTCGAGGTTGACCACCGGTTCGCCGGTGGAGATCACGAGCCGAAGTTCAGGTTCAACCCCATCGGCAAAGTCTCCCAGGATTTCCCGTACGGTCTTACCGATGTGATCTTGTGCGGGGATGCCGTTGATTTCGGCCAGCGTGTTGTTGATCGCCAGATAGCGAAACTCCAAGTCGAGGATGCAAAGGCCAACGCTCGACGAGTTGAAGTAGTCCGCAAACAGGTTCTCGGGATCGGGAAACTCAGCGCGGTACGCGAAGGGGACGAGATCGCAGACGCCAAATGCGAAAGAATCACGCACCATGGCGGCGCACCTCCATCAACGAGGCCCTCGGGCGATTCGCCGGCGGTCCGGCTATACGCCGAGTCAGACTCTCGTCCGTTCCTCCCCTTGGATCCATCCAGCCATGAATTCGTGCGTCTTGAAATTCGTAATTTCCCTGATTTGGTGATCGGGGTTCGTCCGGTGCACCTAGGTACGCGTACGGACGATCGAGGCGGAGTAGAGCGGGAGACCGATTCGCGCCGCCAGAACAACCGCGGAGCCAAACAACTTCAGCCACACCTGGCAGTGTGGCGGGGCACGACAATCCAGACTTCAAGCGTAGAACGCTTGAGGGGCTCAGAAAGGGAACTCCCTATGTACGCCTCCCCCTCAAAAGGCGAACAGCAGTACGACGCGGGCAGTTTGTATTCTAACCGCAGTGTCAAGGGGATGAGCCCTCTCCCAAGGTTTAGTACCGCAGTCAGCACTCCCCAGAACTATAATCACATCAACGTGGCCAGAGGATGGGAGAGCAAGTCGGTTGAGGCGCAGCAGGCAGAGGCCAGCGACAAGTCGGCCAAGCCGCATCCGCCGATGAGCGCTGACGAAGCCGCACGCTCCCGGGAAAAAGAGAGTCTTCGCCTGTCGCGCCAAAGAGTCCTCCAACAACTGGAGGTCAGCCAGAACCCCCGGCACCGCAAGCAGCTCGAAGACTCGCTCGCCGACCTGGACCAGAAGTTGAAGAAGCTGCAGGGCTGAAGGCGACCTGCGTACTCCCTCTGTGTCCTCCGTGTCCCCTGTGGTTCACGCCTTTCCCTTCAACCGAAAGGATGAGGATCCTGCAACGAGCAACCCTGGCCGAGCGTTCACGTATAATGACTTTTTTATGACAGCCTACGTCTACGTCTCTCTCAAGAAGAGTGTTCTCGACCCGCAAGGCAAAACCATTCAAGGGGCCCTCAAGAAGATGGGTTACAAGGGCCTGGAAAGCGTGCGCCAAGGAAAGTACTTTGAGCTCACGCTCGACGGGGGCTTGTCGCGCGAAGAGGCGCAGGCCGAGGTCGAGCGGATCGCCCGCGAAGTGCTCACCAATCCCGTCATTGAAGAGTTCCGTTTCTCCCTGGCCGAGTAGCTTTGGGCCCGGGAATCCTTTGAGGTCTGCCCATGTGCGGCATTGTCGGATACGTCGGTAAGAAGAGTGTGGTCCCCATCATTATTGAGGGGCTGCGGCGTCTGGAGTATCGCGGCTACGATTCCGCCGGCATCGCGGTCGCCGGAAAAGGAGACGGACTGCAACTGCGCCGCGCCGAGGGCAAGCTCCGCAACCTGGAAGAAGCCATCCGCCTGAATCCGCTCGACGGCACCTACGGCATTGGACATACGCGCTGGGCTACTCACGGACGCCCTACCGAAGAAAACGCGCATCCCCACCGCGACTGCACCGGCAAAATTGTCGTCGTGCACAACGGCATCGTCGAGAACTACCTCACCTTAAAGAAGAAGCTGATCGAAGAAGGCCACAAGTTCACCACCGAAACCGATACCGAGATTATTGCCCATCTGGTCGAGAAGTATTCGATGAAGTCTGGAAAGGCCCAACGGCCTCCTCTGGAAGAGGCGGTGCGGCAGACCGTGAAACAACTGACCGGCGTGTTTGCGCTAGCGGTGATTTCGAGCGACGACCCCAACAAGATTGTGGCGGCGCGCAACGGGCCGCCGGCCGTGATTGGTTTGGGCAACGATGAGTACTTCGTGGCGTCGGATGTCCCAGCGATCCTGCATCACACGCGCGACATTTTCTTTCTGGCGGACGGCGACATGGCCGTGGTCACGCCCGATGGCGTGCATCTCTCCGATTTTGACGGAAGGCCCGTCCGGCGCCAGATCCAGCACGTTACCTGGGACCCCATCCTCGCGGAAAAGGGCGGCTTCAAGCATTTCATGCTCAAGGA
The DNA here is from genome assembly GCA_003166855.1 of Acidobacteriaceae bacterium. Classification (GTDB taxonomy): domain Bacteria; phylum Acidobacteriota; class Terriglobia; order Terriglobales; family Acidobacteriaceae; genus Sulfotelmatobacter. Next base: position 4,942 of record PMUM01000266.1, read on the forward strand.
AATTTACGAGCAGCCGCGCGCGGTTCGAGACACAGCCCTGGGACGCGTCTCGCAGGAGACCGGACACATTTTTCTCGACCAGATGGAAATCAGCGAGGCCGAGTTCCGCGCCGCGGCAAAGATCAACATCATCGCCTGCGGCACCAGTTGGCATGCCGGACAAGCCGGCAAGTTCATGATCGAGACGCTGGCGCGCGTTCCGGTGGAAGTGGATTATGCCAGCGAGTGGCGCTACCGGAACCCGATTGTGGATTCGGACACGATCACGCTTGTGATTTCGCAGTCGGGCGAGACGGCCGACACCATCGCCGCTCAGCGCGAAGCCAAAGCGAAAGGATCAAAGACGCTGGCTATCTGCAACGTTGTGGGATCGATGATCACGCGCGAGGCGGCGGGCACGATTTATACGCATGCCGGTCCGGAAATTGGCGTGGCCTCGACCAAGGCGTTTACGGGGCAACTCACGGCGCTCTATGTCTTCGCCATGTACCTGGCGCAGGTGCGCGGCGTGATGACTGCAGAACAAGCGCGCGCGGCGATGCTGGAACTGACGCGCATCCCGTCGAAGCTCGAGCATGTCCTGACCCAGGATCAAGCGTGCGACGATCTGGCGAAGCAGTATCAGAAGGTCCACGATTTTTTGTTTCTGGGACGGGGCATCCACTACCCCATCGCTCTCGAAGGCGCTCTGAAGTTGAAAGAGATCTCCTACATCCACGCCGAGGGATATCCGGCGGGCGAGATGAAGCACGGGCCGAACGCGCTGATCGACGAGAATCTGCCGGTCGTGGTCATTGCCACGCGCGACGTGAACAATCCGGGATCGGTGCAGCGCTACGAGAAGACAATGTCCAATCTGAAAGAGGTCAAGGCGCGCTCTGGAGTCGTAATCGCGCTCGCCACCGAGGGCGACGAAGAGATCAAGGAAGCGGCGGATCATGTCTTATACGTCCCAGCCGCGCCGGAAGAGCTGTTACCGATTCTGGAGATCGTTCCACTGCAGTTGCTCGCCTATCACATCGCGGTGCGCCGCGGATGCGACGTCGATCAGCCGCGGAACCTGGCGAAGTCGGTGACCGTCGAGTAGAACGTTAGGTCGTCTGTTCGACCCAATCCTGCGGCGCTGACAACTCCGCATGCAGTTGGGTGTATCCTGCTTCGCGTTTCGATCTTCAAACGCGAAGGAAGCATAATGAGTTCGCCAAAGAAACCGGATATCCCTGCCGGCAAACTAGCCCTGTACGACAAGCTGATCGCCACCCATCCCGAGATCGAACGCAAAGGCGCCGCGAATCCCTACACTTCGATGAATGGCCACATGTTTTCCCTGCTGCTCGGACCCAAGGGCGCGATGGCTCTCAGGCTCCCGGAAGATGAACGGGAAAAGTTCCTGAAGAAGTACGGCACGACGCTGTACGAAGCGTACGGAGCCGTGATGAGGGAATACGTCACCGTACCCGACGCGTTGCTCAAGAACACGAAGGCGCTCGAAAAGTATCTTGCCATGAGCTATGCCTACGTCAAGACGCTGAAGCCGAAGCCCACCACGAAGAAGCGGTAAACCGCGCGGTCAGGCCACCTCGTTGAAGACGTATTCGTGCTGCCCGTCGCGGATGATCAACACCCGCTTCCCGGCGCGCTCGCCCACGACAAACTCGAACCCATCAGTTCCGGGATCGATAGTGATGAATGATGTCGTGCCGTCGTCATTCTTTCGCGACGCCACTTTGCTTTTCCACTCGCCGAGATCGAAGGTAGTCGTTCCGTTCTCGCTCGACACGGCAAGGTCACCGAGTTCTTTGCTGGAATAGTGCTTGGCCAAACCAGAGACTGCGGCCGAATCAGCGGGAATGACTAGACGCTCGCGGTCTTTGGCGAGCGCAGCTTTGTGGGACGCGGCGCGCGACGCAACATCGGCAGCGGCCTCGAGCTTGCCATCAAATACGACCTCGAGCAGGCGACGACTGAACGGACCAAGGAGCATGCCGCCATTATCGGAGTTGGTGAGCAGCACAGCGCCAATGCCCGAGTCCGGCAGAAAGTAGAGGTTGCTCTTGAAGCCCGACATGCTGCCGCCATGGCTCACCACCGGAACTCCGTAGGTATGGTCCACGATCAAGCCCATACCATACGACGCGTCTTCGCCGAGGGAAACCTGCGGCTGGCGGCGCATCAGCAGATTCTCCGCGGAAACCAGTTGCTGACCGTTCGGCAATTTGCCCAGCGAGAGTTCGTCTTGTACGTAGCGGATCAGGTCAGCCGACGATGTCCACACGGCGCCGGCAGGCCGTGCCGGAACGATCGAGTAATTGATAGCCATGCTGGCGACGCTCGGCTTGCCATCCACGTCATCGGTGTGCGGAGTTGCGTGATTCCCCGCCAGAGCGCGAGCGTAGTCAAACGTCGTCGACTTCATGCCTAGCGGATCGAAAATCTGCTCCTGCATCGCCTTGTCGTACGCGGCGCCGAGTTCAAGGTTGGGGTAGACGAGGTGCGCGCCGATGTATCCGGCGGCAGCAGCCATCAGGTTGCTGTATTGGAAGACTTCGCCGAATTTGCTGGTCGGCTGCATGGTACCAAGCAGAGCCAACTCAGATTCCGGCGTCGCATTCTTGAATTCGAACAGCCATTCCATGTCCTGCCGCGGCAGGCCGGTGCAGGCGCAGATCAGGTTCTTGACCAGAACTTTCTTCGTGGTTTCGGCGTCGCCCAGTTTGAATGCGGGATAGACGTCAATGACCGGCTCGTCCCACTTCAACTTCTTCTCGTCGACGAGTTCGGAAAGCAGCAGCGTCGTCATACCCTTCGTGTTCGACGCAGCCATAAACAAAATGTTCTCGTCGACGCGTTCGGGCTTGCCGAGTTCGCGCACTCCGAATCCACCTTGGTATACAACCTTGCCGCCATCGACGAGCGCCATCGAAACGCCGGGGATGCCGAGTTCCTTCATCGATGTTTCCACAAATGACTTAAGTTCCGCGATTCGCGCGGCATCGAGCGGGTTCGGCTTACGTCCGGCAAAAGTCTCGCGGTGGTAGCCCTTCGGACGCAAGCTCTCAAACACGAGTCCGATTGGGGCGGAGCGCTTCTCGACCGTCGGATCGGTGCCGTCGAGAATGATCACGGTCCACGCCGTTCCGGCACGCAAAGCCAGGGCTTGCACAGCCGCGCGCTCGTTGGGAGAAGTCTCGTAGTCAAAGATCTGGCGCTCATCCCAGCCCTCGCGCGCCGGGCGCGGAGTGACGAGCTTGATCGGACGTTTGGATTCAGGCTTGAAAGCCGCCCATGCGGCCGTGACCGCGGCTTTGGCGTCAGCAGCCTGCGCGTCGAAAATGGCGACGTGCGTGTCGGGCTCAGGCGGCGTCAGGATGACCAGATCCTTGCGGGTCTCGATCGACCAGCCGGAGGGGACCGTGAAAGTGGCTCCGGCTGCGGTAACCCTTCGAGTGTCGGCGGCGACGCGCTCGACGGTGGGTTTGGTGTCTGCCGCCTGCGGTGACGCAGCGACCGCGGAGACAGAGAAGATCGTAAAGGTCAGGCAAGCGATCAGAGCGATTCGATACGGAGCGGTGCAGTGAACGGACATTTGAGACCCTCAGCAAATGAAGATGTTGGAAATGGCGGGTCCAACGATACATCCAGTGGAGCCGGCTTGTAAACGTAGCTTAGGACGTCACCACTCACAGGTGCAACGTGTCCATGCGGGGATTCTCGTAGACGTCGTCCTCTCCCGGATAGCGAAGCTCGTTTTCAAACTTCCCGCTTTCCTTCGCTAGCGCCCAGATCAAGCTCTCCCCAGCCGGCAGTATTTTGGGCTGCTCGTCGTACACCTTGTCTTCATAAGCAAACTCTGCATCGACCGGCTTCCAACCGTGCTTGCGGAACGCACCAATCAGGTCGTCGAGAAAGAATGCGTTCAATGCTCTGTGATGGAGCAGCACGGTGTGTCGCACCGGGCGGCCGAGCACGCGCTGGGACAGCGCATCGTAATACTGGGCGCGCTCCCAGATGTGCTGAAGAAAGAAATCTCGGTATCCCGCCAAGTCGGCGTGAGGGTTGGCCTCCACACGCTTCTGCAGCCGCGCATCGATCGCCCAGTCGGAGGCGTCAATGGTGGCTCGACCAATGCGATACCCATGCTGTTGCAGAAAGGAGCGCATGCCATCGCGCTTCTCGACGGTGTCGCCCTCTTTGAAGAATGGATAGCGAAACAGGCGGGTGAAATGATGACTATCACGAATGAGCGGCTCGTTCTTCAACGCATCGGCTTCGAACTCGGCGAGCGTCACTTTCTTGGATCCGTCGTCGTCGGTACTCGAATTGAAGTTCAGATGGGAGTACGAATGATTGCTGATGAGATGTCCGGCGCCATCCCAGGCGGCGATGAGTTGACTCCCAGAGTTGCTGTCGACCCGCTTGCCGCACACGAACAGTATCGATTTGAGGTTGTTGCTGTCGAGCGTGGCCAGCATGCGATCGTTGAGTTCGGCCCAGGTTAGTCCAGCTCCGCCATCGGTGGTGGGGTCGTCGAAGGTGAACGCGATTTCTGGGATACGACTCGCTCCCCACGCTCGCGGGATCGCGGCGAGCATCGTTGTTGCAACCGCGTAGTTCAAGAACTGCCGACGGTTCATTCATTCACTCTGCGGATGGAATCGACACACTGCGAAGCTGAGTGTACAGTCGCCGCAATACGGAGGCTAGTGCCGCAAGGGCTGCAGCCCACACCGCGAAAGCCGTCTCCACGACCCATGCTGGCGCGGCTCCAACTCGATGCAGCAGGAACGGCAGGAAGTTCCACGTCGTGATGTGAACATAGTCCCAAGGGTCCTGCGACATCTCCTCCGTGTTGAGTCCCCAGGCGTCCATCTTGCCCAGAACAAAGGCGGCGATGTTTTTAAAGCGCAACGCGATCACATACGTGGGATGGCCCAACGTCTCCATCTGGTAGATCTCCAGCGGCAGCCAGAAGGCCAGTGACGCGATCTGGATGACGAAGCTGACGGCCAGAACGACAATGGCGCCGCGCCAGATCCACGGATTCAGATTCGCGCGATATCGCACCAGCAGCGGCACCGCGAGGAGCGCCACCATTTCCACGGCAGTCGAAACGTAGCGGTCTCCCCAGGCAAAGTCGCCGGCCCAGTAGGTGTAGCGCGCGTAGAAGCTGATATAGCCGGCAACCAGCAGCAGCGACGTCGCGGCGTAGGCGCGGACTTCGACGGCAAGGCGCTTCCACAAAAGCACAAGCAGCACGAGCGCGATCACAAGAACCGGGTCGAAGAGGAAGATCGATTTCTCGGGCTTGAAGAGCGCGCCTAGAACTCCCTCGTGAAAAGGAGTGCTCCAGGGAAAGTTTGCCGGCAAAGTTGGATCCTGCAGGCGCGATTCCCGCGCGAAGATTGGGATGTAGGTTTGGGTCCACGATCCAAAGCGGTAGAAGCTGTAGAGGCGTTCGAGGAATGCAAAGAATGCATAGACGGGCACAGCGATTTTGCAGTAAGCCGCGAGACGCTGCCACAAGGCACGGCCGCGCGTTTGCTCGATCCAGAGGATTACTAAAAGGAACACGCCAACGGCGATGAGGTCGAGCCCCGTCGTCACGCGCGTCAGCAGGTTCAAGCCAAGACAGAACGAGCCGAAGAACAGCGCCCGCGCACTCGCCGTGCGCAGCCACTCGTACTGAAAAGAAAATCCAGTCAGAGTTAACAACATGATGTAGTTGTTCTCCTGCATGTTCTGCGTGTAATGCAGGTGAGTCGTACAGAACATCAGGGCCAGGATGCCAAGCACCGTCTCATTCACACTGAATCGCAACTGGCGCAGCAGGCGGAACGCAACCAGCGCCGTCAGAACACTGACAAGAATATTGGTGCTGTAGCTGACAATGATGCTGCGTACCGCAGGGTCATCTTCGTATTCGGAGAAAATGTGCCAGTGGGATACCCACGTGGCCACCAGATCCGCGGGAAGCATGAGCAGCGACTGGCCGATGCCGTACCAACTGAAGATGCGCCCGCCGCGGCCATGCAGACCGAATTCGGGATACTCGTTGGGAAAGACTTGCGGCTGCGAAGTCCAGAGCCAGTGCGTCGTCTGCAGGCGGTGCATGGTGTCGGCGGTACCGAGTTCGCCGGATTGCACCACGAAGGCGAGCAGGCCCGCGGTCAGGCACAAAAGAAATAGCGGGTCCCGCAGCTTGAGCCCCAAGCGTGAAGTCATCGCTTTGGATGGTAATACAGGAAGGGCTTCCGGCTCTCGGCGTCCGGCCTAAAAGGGCGTGGACCCAAGATTTCGTCCCGACGCGGTAGACTGTAGCGGGAAATTTTCATGGCCAAGTGTTCAAATTGCGGGACCGGGTTACCAGACAACGTTGCCTTTTGCTCCGCCTGCGGGAGGCCTACTTCGAATACTGATGACGTAGCGACGCTCGACTTCGCCACCTCGACCTCACCCTTGCCGCCGCGGCCTCCGTCGTCTTCGCGTCCCCCGTCCTCACGGCCCTCCAGTTCTGCCGAATATCTGCTGAATGAAGGGCGCTTTCTTCCCGGGCGCCTCCTGGCCGGACGCTACCGCATCATCGCGCTGCTGGGCAAAGGCGGCATGGGCGAGGTCTACCGCGCCGACGACCTGACGCTCGGGCAGGGCGTCGCCATGAAGTTTCTGCCCGACGAAGCCGCCCGTGACGAAGCCTTGCTCGAACGCTTTCGCAACGAGGTGCGGATGGCTCGGCGCGTTTCCCATCCCAATGTCTGCCGGGTATACGACGTGGGCGACGTCGACGGCCAGACTTTCTTCACCATGGAGTACGTCGATGGCGAAGACCTAGCTTCCCTGCTGCGGCGCATCGGCCGCCTTCCACCGGACAAGGCGCTCGACATCGCCCGCCATCTTTGCGCCGGACTGGCGGCGGCCCATGCCAAGGGCGTTCTGCATCGTGACCTGAAACCCGCCAACATCATGCTAGACGGGCGTGGGCAGGTTGTGATCACCGACTTCGGCCTCGCTGGAGTTGCCGACGACATCCGCGGGCCGGAGGTGCGCAGCGGCACGCCGGCGTATATGTCGCCCGAACAGCTGGCCGGGAAAGAAGTCAGCACGCGCAGCGACATCTATGCGCTTGGCCTGGTGCTGTATGAAGTCTTCACGGGCAAGCGGGCGTTCGCGGAATCGGCGGCGAAACTGCTTCACGCGGGAGCGGATCGCACCCCGAGCCGACCGTCGTCGGTGGTGAAAGATCTTGATCCCATCGTCGAGAAGGTGATTCTGTGCTGCCTGGAGACGGATCCGTCGAGTCGTCCGGCCACGGCACTGGCGGTGGCTGCGGCGCTGCCCGGCGGGGACCCATTGGCCGCAGCGTTGGCCGCAGGAGAAACGCCCTCGCCCCAACTGGTGGCCGCCTCCGGTGAAACCACAGGCTTGCGCCCGCGCACCGCAGTCGCGTGTCTGATCTTCGTTCTGCTCGGGCTGGCCGTGGGAACCTACCTGACGATCCGCTACAGCGCCGTCGAGAAGATGCATCTCGAACAGACTCCCGAAGTCCTGGCGCATCGGGCACGCGAGGTCGTGGCGCAACTCGGCTATCCGGAAAAGCCCGCCGATACCGCTATTGGATTCGACTACGATACGAATTTCCGCGATTCGGTGGAGAAGGAGAGCAAGACGCCCGCGAACTGGGATGTGGTGCTGGCCGGGCGCCCGACCATCCTGCAGTTCTGGTACCGGCAGAGTCCAGACGAGTTGGGAGCTGAAAGCTACCACGACAGTTTTCTGATTCCCGGCATTGTCACCGACGACGATCCAGCAACTACGACGTCGGGCATGGTCAACGTGAAGCTCGACGCCCGGGGCAGGCTGATTTACCTGCAGGTGATTCCGCCGCAGAAAGACACCACGGCATCGCCGACGACGACGCCGGATTGGAACCCCTTGTTTTCCGCCGCGGAAGTGGACGCATCAAAACTGCAACCCGCCCAGCCGGAGTGGACCTCGCTCGGCATGGCTGATGCGCGCGCCGCGTGGACCGGAGTCTGGCCGGGCACGACGAGGCCGCTGCGAGTTGAAGCCGCAGCGTGGCACGGCAAGCCTGTGTTTTTCGCGATGATCGGCGACTGGAATAAGCCTTGGCGGATGGTTACTGATCATTCCGCCGACGAAAAGAAAAATCGGGCGAGCCAGATGATCAGTGTGTTTCTGCTGACTGCCATCCTGGCCGCGGGTGCGCTGCTGGCCCGCCGCAATTATCGCCACGGCCGTGGCGACCGCGAAGGTGCGCTGCGGCTGGCGGGCGTCATGTTTGTTCTGGAGATCGGGCTCTGGTTATGCCGCTCGCACTTTGTCGCTGGCTTCCAAACATTCGGGTACCTGATCCTGGCGATTGCGGCCGGGCTCTTGTGGAGCGGCGCCATGTGGATGCTCTACCTTGCGATCGAGCCCTGGATTCGCCGGAACTGGCCGCAGGCCATCATCTCCTGGAGCCGCCTGATCTCGGTCAGCTGCGCGATCCGGTGGTGGGACGCGACATCCTGTTCGGCGTCGCCTTCGGCACGCTCTGGCTGGTGATCTTTCAGCTGGGCAATATCCCGCTGGCACGCCTGGGCGCTGCGCCCCAGCTCAGCGGTTCGGCCTACCTGCTGGGAGGACGCCAGGCGCTGGGCCAGTGGCTGATGCAGATTCCTTCGTCGATTTTCGGGACGATGCAATTCTTCTTCCTGCTGCTGGGGTTGAAGGTGCTGGTGGAGTTCCTCTTCCGGCTGGTGGGATTGAAGGCGGTGCGCTCCGACTGGATTGCGGCGGTCCTGTTCGTCGTGATCTTTCTCGGAATGCGCGGGCTGCAAAGCACGCATCTTTCTGTGGATCTCCCGGTCATTGTCCTCGTCTGGGGCATTCTAGCGTTGATCGTCCTTCGCTTCGGTTTGGTACCGCTGGCGGTCGGAGCCTTCACCGTTGACATGCTCGGCAATCTTCCTCTCACCGCTGACTTTTCGGCGTGGTACGCGCCTACAGCCTTCTTGGCGCTGCTCAGCGTATTGGCGCTGGCGGGATGGGGCTTCTACCACTCGCTCGGCGGGGAGCCGTTGTGGGTCGTGGAGCCGGAATGACGTCGCATGGCGCAGCCAGCGTTAGCATTGACGCATAGCCGCCGACCGACGTAGCATTTTTCCAACTGGGAGGGGGCCTATGCGAACATGGCTCGCGGGGATTCTCGGTTTGAGTAGTCTAGTTTGCGTCGCACAGACGCAAGAACCTCCACCGCAGCAAGTCCAGCGGTCGGAAGTGCCTCCAACCCCGCGGCACCCTCAGCCTGCACAGGATGGCGGAGTCCGCGAGGTGCTCGAGAGCATCGTAATTCCGCCTATCCCACACGCTCCATTCTTCGCGACCCTGGCGACCGAATCCGTGAAATACGCGGCCGATGGCGGAACCATGACCTTCGTCAACCAGCGCCACATTGCGCGCAACGCAGAAGGCCGCATCTACGAAGAGCGCTGGTATCTGGTGCCCAAGGGCTCGAACGTGAAGTCGACCATGAACTGGATTCAAATCGCCGATCCCAAGCAGTACACACTTTACAACTGCAGCCCGCAGCGCCACATCTGCGATCTGCTGGTCTACAATCCGGAATCGGATCTTTCGGCGGCAAACCTGCGAAGAGGTTCTACGCATCCTCTGGAGAACGGCGAGGGCAGCGATGTCTGGGAGGATCTTGGAACCCGCAATATTCTCGGGATCGAAACCGAGGGGGTTCGCGAAACCACGGTCACGAATGTCGGCGTCCTCGGCAACGACCAGCCGCTCAACAGCATGAGCGAATACTGGCATTCGCAACAACTGGGCCTCAACCTGGTGTCGATCCGGTCCAGCCCCTATTTCGGCAAGCAGACCTTCACGATCACCGAGATTTCGACGGGCGATCCGGACGCGCAGCTGTTCCAACTGCCCGCGGGATACACGGTGAACGACCAGCGGAAGAACGGGCCGATCTCGCACTAGAAGCCAAAGGCAACGCGTCGGGCGAAAGCCTTGAATCACAGACGATTCTTGAGGAGTTGTTCGACGTCTCGACGACCATGGAGAATGGAAACCACCTGTAACGGCTTGGTGTCAGGCCGGTACACGATCAAGTACGAGTAGACTGGGAAAAACTTCACTGGCTGATCTGTCAGATTTTTCCGCGAGTGTCCAGCGCCAGGATTTCCTGCCAGAAAAGCAATCTTGTCGCGAATGACTGATTCGATTCGATCTGCTACTGCGAGACTGCTTTCTCTTTTGATATGGCGCCAGATTTGAATGAGGTCGAGTGCAGCTTCCGGCGCGAGAACGTACCGCCTGTTCATTCAGGCTGGGCTTTCAGTCGGGCCAGGTAATCATCGAGGCGGTCTTCGGGAATCCCGTCGCCCCGGTCCAGTTGATCGATGCCGCGCCGAATCTTGACGTTAATCGCGTCCCGATTCTCCAAAAGCCAGCGGTCTTGTTCTTCTTGAGTTTCGAGCAGACGCTGCAGTACTTCCTCGACACTGGCAGAGCCGGTTGCCTGAAGCTGCTTTTGAATTCTGGCCTCGAGGGCCGCGTCGCGGATTTCGATGTTCATGGGTCGATTCCTTGGATTCAGCGTACGGGAAAGCCTACATCGGATCAACAAGTTCCTAGAGATTAGCGCCCGTACAGTTCCAAACGAGATGGGCGGCGACCCCCGAAAATCCCCCGCATCCTCTTCTACTCCCTACGCATCTAAACCTTGACAACAATTCACTCAGGTCTTAGCATGGAGCTTGACGCAATCATATTTGGATTGATTTTAAAGCACTTATCGAATTTAGGAGGAGCATTGTATGGGAAAGATTATCGGAATTGACCTGGGGACTACCAATTCCTGCGTGGCAGTCATGGAGGGCGGCGAGCCCAAAGTGATCGCCAATGAAGAAGGAGGGCGCACTACGCCTTCCGTGGTCGGATTCACCAAGACTGGCGAGCGGTTGGTCGGCCAAGTCGCCAAGCGGCAGGCCATCACCAACCCCGAGAACACCGTTTATTCGATTAAGCGGTTCATGGGACGCCGCTACGACGAAGTCACCGAAGAGATCAAGATGGTGCCGTACAAGGTCGTGCAGTCGGGCGACCACGTCGCCGTGCTGGCGCAGGGTAAGGAATATACCCCGCCGCAGATTTCCGCGCTGATTCTGCAGAAGCTGAAGAAGGCGGCGGAAGACTATCTCGGCGAGAAAGTCACCGATGCGGTCATCACCGTGCCGGCGTACTTCAACGACGC
>PMUM01000115.1 GCA_003166855.1 Acidobacteriaceae bacterium
GGTCGAGTAGCCCCGGGGAATTTCACCCCGAGGCCCTCACAGATCCGTACGTGACGCTCTCGCGTCATACGGCTCTTCATAGCTGTAGTTTGTCTCTTTCGAGAGCAAACCGTCTCCGGAGAAGAAGGCTCCTCCTGGTTGCCCAGTTGGCCAAGCCCTCCATCGAGCTATGTCATCCTCTTCGCTCCCCGTCCGTTACAGACGCTTCAACGCTACTACAGGATGATCCGCCATCTTCAAGTGCATCGATATTTCCCTTTCGTGGGTCTCACTTATAGGTTTTCTCTTAGCATCACTTGAAGACTTCCCATGTTCCGCCTACGCGTGTACGCTATGCTCGCATCTCGCCAATGGAATAAACAGCCCTGTCGAGGGACTGACCCTGCTTGCGATCAGCGCAGGCGTTTATTTTTCCTGTGGTGATCCCACACATCCTGTGCGATACTTATGTGGCATGAACAGAGGAGCCGGAAAAATGGGTGAATCCAAACTCGATCTCTTGCAAGGCACCCTGGATCTGATGGTCCTGCAAACCCTTGCCACCATTGGGGCGCAGCATGGCTACGGCATTGCCCGCCGCATTGAGCAGGCCAGTGGAGACGAAGTCCGGCTCAACCAAGGCACCATCTATGCATCTCTCGTCCGTCTCCAGCAGCGCGGATGGATCGACGCGGAATGGGGCATCTCCGACAACAATCGCAAGGCCAAGTTCTACTCCATCACCCGCGGCGGCCGTAAACAGCTCGAAAAGGACGCGGCCTACTGGCAGCGCTTGTCTGATGTGATGGGCCGCGTGCTCGCCATGTCTGCGGAAGGCAATCTCTAATGAGCGCGCTGCGTCGAGCGTTGGCCCGCGTGCGTTCTTTTTACCAGAAGCCCCCGCTCGACGCCGACTTCGAAGCCGAAATAGCCGCGCATCTCGAAATGGCCATCGAGGAGAACATCCGGCGCGGCCTCACTCCTCTCGAAGCCCGCCGCCAGGCACTCATTCGTTTCGGCGGTATCGACTTGGCAAAAGACCAACAACGCGAAGCGCGAGGACTTATGAAACTCGACATTCTTCTCCAGGATCTGCGTTACACCATCCGCACCCTGAGCCGCGACCGCGGTTTCACCCTCGTCGCCATTCTTATTCTTGCCCTTGGAATCGGCGCCAACATCGCCGTCTTCAGTGTGGTCAACACGCTGCTCCTGCGTCCGCTGCCATTTCCCGATTCGCGCCAGCTAGTGTGGATCGCCCCGCCGCCGACCGCCTGCGGCCTTTCGTGCGCCACCTACTCCGCCGACGCATACGAGGAATTCCGCGACCAGAGCCGCGCCTACCAGGATGTGACCGGATACATGGCCTTCTCCACGCCTGACAACATGCGGCTCACCGGCCGCGGTGAGCCCGAGCCCGCCACTAGCTTCGAAGTCATCGGTAACTTCTTCCAGGTTCTCGGCGTGCAGCCTGCCATGGGCCGCTTGTTCACTCAGGACGAATCTCGCGGCTCACACCCAATTGCGCTGCTGGCCAACGCCTACTGGCGGCGCCAGTTCGCCTCCGATCCGGCCATCGTGGGCAAGGCCATCGAACTGAACGGGACGCCGGTGACCATTGTGGGCGTCTTGCCTGACAGCTTCGACTTTGGCGCGGTGTTTTCTCCCGGCGCGAAAGTCGATCTCTTCACCCCACTCGACTTGAATCTGGAGCGTGATTGGGGCGACATCGTCACCCTCGTCGGACGCCTCAAGCCGGGCGTGACCGTGGCCCAGGCTCTCGACGATGCCAACCGCATCGCGCCCAACATCTATTTCAACGTGAAATATCCTCAGACGCTGGGCCGCTATAAAGGCGATCTCATTCCTGTGCCGCTGAAGGATTACGTTACCGGAAAACTCCGTCGATCTTTGATTGCGCTATGGTGCGCGGTGGGTGCGATTCTGCTGATCGCCGGCGTGAACCTCTCGAACCTGCTTCTGGCCCGCGCCGTCGCGCGCGCCAAGGAGTTTGCTGTCCGTGGTGCACTCGGCGCAAGCCGCGGCCGCATCGTGCGCCAGCTACTGATGGAAAGCCTCGTGCTTTCCAGTGCAGGGGCGGCTCTCGGCCTAGGATTGGCTGTCATTCTGATTGCATGGCTCGCGCATCAGGGATCCGTGGCTCTCCCGCTCCTCAGCGCCCTTCGCATCGATGGCCAGGCGCTGGGCTGGACGGTTCTCGTCGCCGTCTTCACCGCCATGATCTTCGGCCTGCTTCCAGGGCTCAGGATCGCCAGCGGTAATCTTCAGGAAATGCTCAAGGACTCCGGCCCGGGCGCAGGACTTGGACGCAAGCACGAACGCGTCCGCGCCGCGCTGGTGATCTTCGAGGTCGCGCTCGCCTGCGTGCTGCTGGTCAGTGCGGGCCTGCTGTTGCGGAGCTTTGTCAAAGTGCTCGACGTCGATCTCGGCTTTCAGCCCGACCGCGCCGCCTCCATCAAGGTCGATTACGACGATAGCGCGCCCTCCGAAGAAGCCAGGCAGGCCAAACGCGGCGAAGTCTTCCAGCAGATCATTGCCCGCGTAAGCGCTCTGCCCGGTGTTGAGGCCGCCGGCATGTCCGATTACCTTCCCCTGGGACCGAACCGCGAATGGGATACGCCCGTGCCGAAAGGGAAGATCTTTTCTCCCGGCGAACTGCCCGACCCGCTTGTCTATGTGATCACGCCGGGATTCATTCGTGCTCTGGGCATTCGCATGCACGGCCGCGACTTCACCTGGGCTGATGGCCCGCACAGCGAGAGAGTCGTTCTCATTAACGCCTCGGCCGCTCGCGTCTACTGGCCCGGTGAGGACGCGGTGGGCAAGATTCTCATGCGCGATACACAGGAAGACCGAGTGGTCGGCGTCGTCGACGATATTCACGAAGAGACAGTGGAGGGTGGAACCGGTTCGCAGATTTACTATCCGGCAATGCAGCAAGGGCCGTCGGGCGCACAACTAGTGGTCCGCACCAGTCTGCCGCCCGCAACGCTCGCCGCGAGCGTCCTTCGCGCATTGCGCGAACTGAATCCAAGACAACCGTCCGCCGAGTTCCGGCCCATCCAGACCATCGTCGACCGCGCCGTCTCACCACGCCGTTTCTTCATGCTGCTCGTAGCGGCATTCGCCGGACTCGGACTGGTGCTGGCCGCACTCGGTATCTACGGAGTGATTTCGTATTCGGTCACGCAGCAAGCGCAAGCCATCGGCATCCGCATGGCGCTCGGCGCAAGCGTCGGGCACGTGCAGCGCAAGGTGCTGGGCGGTACGCTGCGCTTGGCGATTGCGGGCATGGCGCTGGGCACATTGGTTGCACTCGCAGTCGCCAAGCTGATTTCTTCGCTATTGTTTGCCACCTCGTCCTGGGATCTGCCGACGTATCTCGGAATGGCGCTGGCTCTGCTGCTGGTTGCAGCCATCTCCGGCTACATTCCCGCCCGCCGCGCCTCTGGCGTCAACCCCGTGGAGGTGTTGCGCAGCAATTGACGATGGAACGTGGTGTCGCCGCAACTGGGAGAAGTCAGATCGGAGCAATCGCAGGAGACTACAAAGGCGTGCACCACCGTGAAAGAGCGGCCCTTCTAGGGCCGCGTAAGGCGTGTGGAATCAGTGTGGGCTTTAGCCCCTGTGGTCGCTTGTTCGTTGATGGGCACGGGTTTTTCCGCAACCTCTTCAAGTCGTGCCGATTCAGCCCCAGAAAGTAAACCCGGTTTTACAGAGTGCCGAAAAACTCAAGATTCGTATCAGGGCATCGCTTTAGCGATGCCGTAAATGCAGCAGAGTCAATTCCGGCTTCAGCCGCTGTACAGCTCCACCGGCGAGAAAGTCAGTTTTTCAGCAAACTGTTTAGCCGCTGAAGCCGCACACTGCCGGAGCCCCACCACATCTTGGACGGTGCGATCGGAGCGAGTGCCGTTGCGTCACCACGGTCCTCGCCCTTGCGTGCCGGGGGCGGATCGGCAGCCGGCGACCGGTCCTCGGCATCAGGGCGGCTCGTGGGCACGGTGGGCCGTGACGCCGTCGTCCGCTTACTTTTGATTTTCCGTCCAGATGGTTGATGGAACGGTGGGTTGGGACTTCCACGCGTCGTAGGTTGCGAGGCCGAATGCAGGCAGGACCATCCCGATGCCAAGGCCTAGTGCGAAGGCAGCGCCATGGTGTCCACTCCGAAATGGCACGAGCATTGCAGCGGTGTCCTGGGGTTTGTTCTTACCTAAACTGGCGCGGGTGCGGGCGGAGCGAGTGCCATTGCGTCACCGCGGTCCTCGCCGGCGGGCGTCCGGGTCGGGCGGGTTCGGGCGGGTTCGGGCGGGTTCGGGCGGGTTCGGGCGGGTTCTGGAGCGGGGGGCTGCCAGGCCAGCGACGGTTAGCCCTCGCTCCCGCTTTTCGTCGTGGGAGTGGTTTCGGACACACGCTGGATGAAGCGCAAGAGCGTCCCCGTGAGGTAGAGCATGAACTCTATTTCCGCGGTTGTGTACTTGTCTTCGTTGTGTTTCACAGCGTCGTTCTGGTACTGCGCGAATCTACCGAACAAAAGATCGTGGTAGATGTTGCCGATTTGGCTGTGGGCGTCGTGAGCTGACAGCCAGCGCAGAAATTCGTCTTTCTGATTTTCCAGGGTCTTCCGGTTCTTCAGCACAGCTTTCAGAATCTGTTCGACCGACACCCTTAGATTGTCCAGCAAGTTCCTGAAATTGTTCGGGTCTTTGCGGGAGTAGAGTCGCAGCGCTTCTTGAAACGCCTTTGCCGCGTCCGGGTACTGTTCGAGCCATGCCAGGTTGTCGTCGATCGCTGCCTCATCCAACAGCCGCGCTCCCATGGGTAGCAGAATCGCCGTGCCTTTCCGGCTGACGAGGCGCACCGGAATTCCGGGGCTAGCGTCGATTACTGACGTTAGGAGCCTGCAGGCCTATGGCAGATCTTCGGGTTTTTCAGCCTGGAGTGCCCAGAGGACGAACTGTATTTGTTCAGTGATCTGGTAGAGGGTGATGGGCCTGAGGCGGAAGGTGGCGCACATCTCGGTGTAGGCATAGTTTCGTTGGTTCCAGGATAGCTTTGGGGTTCCCGAAATCAGCGCAAAACGTTCGCGGATGCGATCCGACGACATTAAGTAGGTGTCCCAGATTTGTCGCATGGCGTCGTCAACCCGGGTTAGAAATCGACCTAACTCTTGACTGTCATTGGCGGTCTGACTCCAGTTCTTTCGAAACGCTGTGAGCTGTTCGCCTTTGTACATGGCAGAGGCCTTCACGGGTTGTGGACACCTTACCACGTTTGCGGCGGCGGGGAGGTTTCGTCCTGGCGGATGTCGATGGCGATCTCGATCCACTGCAGGCGGATGGCTAGGGCGATGAGCGCTTCGTTAGAGGCGGCGGTGTAGCGTTCGCGCCTGTTGGCGAGGGCGCTGGTGACGCAGCGGGGCTTCACGCCGAGATGTGCGGCGGCTTGCCTCTGCGAGGCCCCGCCGGGCCGGTTTGCAGAAAAACGGGGGAACTCTCTTGTCTTCTGTTTTCCGTCTAGTGATGACCCGGAGGGTGCCCCATTTCTCGCGCGCCCTTTGCGCGAGAAGTAGGGATTTTGGACGCATCCACCAAACAGTTTTCCACAACCTTCCACAACAAAAAATCCATTCCTTGTGACGTACAACCTTGACCGAGGCTACAGACAGTGCACAAATGAAACTGTGCGCGTCCACCTCAGCGACAACTCGGTAATAAAGGACGGACAGATTGGAGGAATCCACCAGCGGGGAGAGTCCGCTAACCCTCTGTTCCGGAAGATTCTGCAGGTAAGTCGTGTGTTCCCAAGATTTTGCGGATGCCCGGAGGTGTCTCGGAATTGTAACCAGCACAGAATCAATAACTTGTACTTAGCAGGTAGGCAGCATCGGGGCTCTATCGGTCGCGAAACGACCGCTAACTCCTTATTCCAGAATATTTTGCAGGTAAGTCGTGTATTTCCAATATTTTGCGGGGATGCATCTGCAGCGTCGCGCGCTAGGTACCGCAGAATCAATATTTTGACTCCGGCAGCGAAAAAAAGAGGGCGTGGTCACTCCAATGGGCCGACGCCCGAGTGGTGCCCGTCGAACTACTTCACTTCAAAGTTGTAGGATCCCGATCCAATCTGAACCACAAACGATCCGCTCTCCTGCTGCGCGTCCACTGCGTTTCCATCCTGGGTGACGTGGCCTCCTCGGATTTCCGGCAGGAAGACTTTTGCAGACGTATTGGGGGGTATGGTGACGCGAAGCGAAAACGGTCCCGCAGGCGTACCATCCCAATCGCTGATGATTTTGCCGTAAACGGAATCATATTCGCCGTGCGCCGAGGTCATGCGCGAATCGGGATGCGGATGGACGATGATCTCCTTGAAGCCGGGCGAATTCGACGTGGTGTCGATGCCGGCGGCGTAGCGATAGACCCATGCGATGACCGATCCAAATGCGTAGTGGTTATAGGAGTTCATCGCCGGATCGCCCGTGTCGCCATTCCATCGCTCCCACCACGTGGTTGCGCCTTTCGAGAGCATGTAGCCCCACGAAGGATAGGTATCGTTCAGCAGGAGCCGGTAAGCGACGTCGCTGCGCCCGTGATCGGCGAGGGTGAAGAGCAAGAACGGAGTGCCCAGGAACCCCGTCGACAAATGCCACTGATGCGACTCGATGTCTTTGACCAGTTTGTCGACGATGACAGGCTCGAGAGACTCGGGCGCCATCTTTGTATAGAGAGCAACGACGTACGAAGTTTGCGTTCCCGTGCCGACTTCGCCGTCTTCCTTGATATAGGCTTTCTGAAATGCGGCTCGAATGCTATGCACGAGGTCGTCGTAGCGTTTGGCATCAGAGTCCTTGCCGACAGCGTGTGCCATCTGCGACATCATGTTGGCGATGAGAGCCCAATACGCGGTCGCGAGCAGTTCCTTATTTGTGTTCTCGTCGGGTGCCAGCCAATCGGCGTAGTTCGGGCCGAGTCCGTTCTTGCGCAGGAAATCGGGATTCCGGCTGTGAATGAACTCCATCCAGCGCTGCATGGCATCCCAATTTCGCGTAATGATCGCTTTGTCTGCATACTGCATCCAGGTTGTCCACGGGACGATCACTCCCGCATCGCCCCAGCCCGGAGCACCGATTCTATCGCTGTCCGGGAGTGGATCAGCGGATTCATCCATACTCGAAGGCAAGGTGTTGGGCGACACATTGGTAAACGCACCTTGCCGATTTTGAGCATCGGCTATGTCTTGCATGAATTTCTGGGAGAATGCCGCGACGTCGAAGTTGTAAGTTCCTGTCCGCCAGAAAACTCCCGCGTCACCCATCCAACCCAGGCGCTCATCGCGCTGCGGACAGTCGGTCGGGATGCTCAGGAAGTTGCCACGCTGACCCCAGAGGCCGATCGACCACATGTGGTTGACCAGTTCGCTGGAAGTCGTCAGTTTGGCGGCAGGCTCCCCGCTCACGCTGCTGACTACATCTCCGGTGATGGCTGCGACGTTGGGTGTTCCAGGGTAGCCGGTCACTTCGACATACCGGAAACCGTGAAAGGTGAAATGCGGTGTGAAAGTTTCTTCTTCGCCGCCTCGCAGAATGTAGACATCCGTCGCGTCCGCGTTGCGCAGATTTGCGGTGTAGATCGTGCCGTCGGGATTCAGGATTTCCGCAAATCGTGAGCGGACTCTGGTGCCCGCCGCACCCTTGACCTTCAGGGTGGTCCAACCCACCATGTTCTGGCCCATGTCGAAGATGTAGGTTCCCGTGGCGGACTGAGTCACTTGCTTCGGGTTCAGGGTAGCGATGACGTGAACCGGGGCGGCGATCTGGCTCGAAATGGAGATCGACGGCGCGTCGGTAACCAACGCGGCAGTCCATCGTGAGTCGTCGAAGCTGGCCGTATCCCATCCGGCCTGCTGCAGACGCGCGTCGTACAATTCGCCGGCATAGATCTCGGATCGCACAATGGGCGATTCCGCTGCCTTCCACGATTCGTCGCTCACAACCGTCTGGTGAGTCCCATCGGAGTATTCGATTTCCAGTTGTGCCTGGAAGCGAACAGGAGGGGCAAAGAAGTGTGTTCCATCCCACGTCAAGGGACTGCCGTACCAGCCGTCGCCCAGAAGGGCGGCGATCACATTGTTGCCGTTTACCAACAGTTTCGTTACGTCGTAAGTTTGGTAAACGACGCGTTTGCGATAGTCAGTAAATTCAGGAGTGAGAACGCCGTCTCCGACGCCGTTGCCGTTCAAGACGGCGCGGTAACTGCCCAGCGCCGTCACGTACAGCCGCGCACGCTGGACGCTCTTGGTTAATGCGAGGCTTCGCCGCAGGTAAGCGGCCGGTTGTGGCAGCGGTCCCGGATCGCCAAGGCGCGCGTCCTTCAGGTCCCCGACGAGTTTGGCTCGCGCCCAATGGTTCGTGTTCTCGGGACTCGCCTGCCAATGCTCATCCGTGGGAACGCGCACCACGGAACCACTGGGGAGAGTGATCTTCACGAGTGCCGCCAGCGCAGCCTTCACGGTCTTCTCATCTTTGTTTGGGCCCCATTGCGGCGCGTCGGGCGCGGTGACTTTGATCTCAACCATGTTCTTGCCAACGACCAGTTGGTCCGTGATATCCCGCCGGTCAAATGCATTCCACTCTCTCTTGCTCCCCACATCCTGCCCGTTCACCTTCGCCGTAAAGGTGCCGCGAGCCGTGACGAGCAAAGCCGCGTCCCTGGGCTTTTCCGAGAGGCGCACCTCGACGCGAAAGGTGGCTGCTGTCTTCGGGGCGACGGCGACCGCATCTTGCCCTTTGATCCAAATCCAGTGGATGCCTTGGCGGTCGGCCTGGCCCTCAGGATTGTTCCAGCGAATCCACTTGGCGCTCCAGTCGGTGGGATGAAGAAGGCCCATCTCCCACCATGCCGATTCGGTCGATTCGGCCATCTGTCCCGCCGAATCCCAGACGCGGACTCTCCAGTAGTAGCGGCGGCGGGATTCGAGCGCCGGTCCAGCGTACGCAATGTCCACCGATTCGTCCGACGTGATTCGGCCGCTGTCCCATACATCCCCGTTGCCAGAACCTAGTTGTTCCGGGGCGCTCGCAACCAAAATCTGGTAGGCGGCCTGCTTCCAGTTGCGCTCGGCGCTGTCGCTCTGCCACGACAAATGAGGCGCACTCTGGTCAATTCCCAGGGGGTTTACGAGATACTCGCAACGGAGACGGACAGGAGCAGCAGTTGCTACCGCGGTGAGTGCCGCCCACACAATGGCTTGTCGAAGTGTCACGTTCAGATTCACCAGTCTCTCCTCCTGCGCCAGCACGAGTGTAAACCGAAAGCGCCCTAAGAATGTTTCGCATAGTGAAGAAATCGATGCGAAATGGCTTTCCCGTTGGACCTGGAACACTTGCCAGCATTATCATCGTCATCACGCGTGAATATCTCACGAGTCGTCAATATCGAAGACCTGCGCCGCATGGCGCAACGCCGGCTCCCCAGGTCGGTGTTTGACTATTTGGATGGCGGCGCCGAAGGAGAGCTTACGCTGGCGGAAAACTGCCGCGCCTTCCGCGATGTTCTGTTTCGTCCGCGTGGCGCAGTGGCCGTTGGCGATTGTGACTTGAAGACTCGGGTGCTCACCCACGAACTCGCTTTCCCTGCAATGCTTGCACCAGTAGGGTACAGCCGATTGATGCACCCCGAAGGCGAGGTTGCCGCCGCTCACGCCGCAGGAGAAGCAGGCACGGGCTACATTCTCTCGACGATCTCCGGCCACAAACTGGAAGATGTGAAAGCGGCCTCGAAAGGGCCATGCTGGTACCAGCTGTATCTGATGGGAGGCCGCGAAGCCGCCGAAGGTTCGATCGACCGAGCCCGCCGCGCAGGATTCTCAGCGCTGGTCATCACTGTCGATACGCCCGTCGCCGGATTGAGAGAGCGCGATCCCCGCAACGGTATGAAAGAACTGCTGGGTCCTTCATGGCTCGCGAGAATTCCGTACTTGCCCAACATTCTCGCGCATCCCGGCTGGCTGGCATCGTTTCTGCTGGATGGTGGCGTCCCCAAACTCGAAAACGTCGTGCTCCCGGGCAAAGGCCCGCTGGCCCTCGTGGATGTGGGTGCGGCGCTGGCGAGCGCAACCGTGACCTGGGGAGACCTACGCTGGATCCGCGAAGTCTGGTCGGGCCCGATCGTGGTCAAAGGCCTGCTGACCGGCGACGACGCCAGACGTGCTGTGGACGAAGGCGCACGCGCCGTAGTGGTGTCGAACCACGGAGGCCGTCAGCTGGATTCGGTTTCTGCGACTCTGCGGGCGCTTCCAGAAGTGGTCGCTGCCGCTAAGGGCCAGATCGAAGTGCTCATGGACGGCGGAGTTCGCCGCGGCAGCGACATCGTGAAGGCGCTCTGCCTGGGCGCACGCGCGGTCCTCATCGGGCGAGCATATGCCTACGGCCTTGGTGCTGCGGGCCCAGCGGGAGTCGCGAAAGCATTGGAGATTTTACGAGCCGATGTGGAACGCACCGTTCGACTGCTGGGCTGTCCGTCGGTTGCGGCCTTGGATCGGTCGTATGTTGAAGTGCCTGCCAGTTGGCCCGTCCACTGACTAGCTGCCGGGTGTCTACACCTGAAGAACGTCACCTTCGCGCGCGACCATCTCGTACAACACCGGATTGACGAAGAATCCGATAAAGAGCCGCGAAATTAGTCCCGCGACAATGACGATGGCGAAAGGTTTCTGCGTGTCGGAGCCGATTCCGGTCGACAGCGCGGCTGGGAGCAGCCCGAGGCACGCCACTAACGCAGTCATCATGATCGGACGAAGCCGGAGAAGGGAAGCTTCCCGCGTGGCGGTGCGGATGTCGAGTCCTTCCTGCCGCAGCTTATTGATGTAAGACACGAGAATCACAGCCGTCTCGACTGAAACGCCGAGCAACGCCAAAAGCCCCAGGACCGAAGAGACGCTGAACGGAGTATGTGTCAGCTTGAGGGCAACCAGCGCGCCCACAGGTTCGGTCATGATCACGCCCAGCGCAATCGTGACGGGAAACTTGAAGTTCCCGTAAAGTGCAAACAGGATCATGAAGATCAGCACGACGGCGAGTGGGCCAATGAAGTACATCTGTGACTTTGCTTCGAGAAACTGGCTGTACTCGCCGCCCCACAACATGCGGTAGCCCTGCGGCAGTTTCACCACTTTGTCGACGGCGGCCTGGCCATCGCGGACGGCGCGCTCCAAGTCACGGCCCTCGATGCTGTACTGCACCCCGATATAGCGCGAATTATTTTCGCGGTAAATAAAGGACGCACCGTTGCCCTGGCTGATATTGGCGAGTTGACTGAGCGGAATCTGCTGTCCATCGGGCGTGCCGACCAACAGGTTCCCGATCTCGCGCGCGCTGCTGCGGAATTGCGGCTGCATGCGCACTACGAGGTCGAACAACTTTTCCCCTTGAATGACCTGCGTGACCGCCTGCCCGCCAACGGCAGCTGAAATGACAGCCTCGACGTCGGCGACATTGATTCCGTAACGCGCGATCTTGTCGCGGTCGACGTCTACCAGAAGGCTGGGCTGCCCCAGTTCGCGGACCACGGTGAGCTCCGTAAAGCCAGGGATTGTGGCCAGGGTGTTCTTGATCTGGATCGCTTTATCCTGAAGCACATTCAGATCGTCGCCATAAATTTTGACGGCCAGCGAGCTCTTGAGGCCGGTCAGAGCTTCGTCGACCGCATCTTCAGCCGGTTGCGTGTAGTTGAAGATAATTCCGGGGAATGCGATGAGTTTCTGGTTGATGGATTCGATCAGTTGCTTTTTGTCGCTGACATCACCGCCCCAGGCTTTGTCTTTGTAGGATTTCAAGCCAACATAGAACTCGCAGTTGAAAAAACCCGTAGGGTCGGTGCCATCGTCAGGACGTCCCAGTTCTGAAGCCACGACCGTGACCTGGGGATAAGACATCAGGATGGCTCGGATCTGCGGGGCGATCTTGCTGGCTTCCTCGAACGAAATCGTATACGGCATGGTCGCGCGCACCCAGAGCGCGCCTTCGTCCAGGTGAGGCATAAATTCTCCGCCAATAAAAGGCACCAGCAGCAGGCATGCGCCAAAAATAAGGGACGCGATGGCCAGGGTTGTCTTCGGGCGATCGAGCGCCCAGTCCAGTTGCACCGCGTACTTCCGTTTCATCCACTCATACGCCCGGTTCGGCTTTTCCTTGACACCGCTACTGAACCAGTACGAGGCTAGGACTGGGATGAGAGTGAGCGTCAGAATCAATGCGCCGACCAGCGCAAAGGACATGGTCTCGGCCATGGGATGGAACAGTTTCCCGGCAGGCCCGGTCAGAGCGTAGATCGGCAGATAGCCCGCGAGGATGACCGCGACCGAATAGAAGATAGGACGGTCCACATCTTTTGCGGCTGCAAGAATGACGTCGTCGAGGTTGTATTCCTGGCCCTCGCGCAACGCGAGTTCGCGGTAGATGTTCTCGATCATCACCACGGTGCCGTCGATCACGATGCCGAAGTCGATGGCGCCAATGGAAAGCAGATTCGCAGCGACGTCGTGCGCATGCAGCACAATGAACGCAAACAGCAACGACAGCGGGATGGTGACGGCGACGATGATCGCGGCCCGGAAGCTGACCAGAAAAAAGATCAGCACGATGAGCACCAGCACCATGCCGCGGAGCAAATTGGCCTCGACGGTGTCGGTGGTCAGATCGACCAGTTGGCTTCGGTCGTAGTAAGGGTAGATCTTCACATCCTGCGGCAGGATTTGCTTGTTGAGTTCGTCGGTCTTTGCCTCCACTGCTTTCAGGACGTTCTGCGTCTGCTCCCCGCGCAGCATAAGGATGACGCCTTCGACCGCATCATCATTTTTCTGATAGCCGAATTCTCCCAGACGTGGCGCGTGCCCGATCGTGACTTCGCCGACGTCGCGCACCCGGATGGGAACGCCCTTGTTCGCGCCCACGACGATGTTTCCAATGTCATCGGTATTGCGCACGAGGCCAATGCCGCGCACGTAGTAGAACTGCCCGCCCTGCGAATAGAATCCTCCGCCCGCATTGGCGTTGTTGGCGGCCAGCGCGGCCGTTACTTGGGGAACAGTCAGGTGATAGCCATAGATACGCGCCGGGTCAAGCAGCACCTGATACTGCATCGTGGTACCGCCGAAGCCAGAATCGTCGGCGACGCCGTGAACGGAGCGGTAAGCGCGCTCCACAACCCAGTCTTCAATCGTCTTTAACTCTTGCGGGCTGCGGTCAGGGCTCTCGAGTACATAGCGATACACCAGACCGCTCGGGCTGAACAGGGGCGCAAGCGTTGGCGTTACGCCGGTTGGAATCGTCGCTTGGGCAAGACGTTCAAAAACGATTTGCCGCGCAAAGTAATCATCCGTGCTGTCCTCAAAGGTCAGGATGATATCGGACAAGCCATAGAGCGAGATCGAACGCATCACCACCATGTGGGGGACACCGTTCATCTCGAGTTCCAGAGGAAGCGAGACGAGTCGTTCAACCTCTTCCGCGGCGTGATCCGGCCATTGCGTGATGATTTCGACTTGCGGGGGCGAGAGATCGGGATACGCGTCCACGGGCATCCGCTGAAAGGAAAGAATCCCGCCGATGGTGATGAAAGCGGTCAGCATCAGCACCAGGAACCTCTGCCGCAGCGCCGCTTGGACGATTCGATGGATCATTCAGGTGTGGTGGACACTATCCTCGCTTCAGTCTGAAAAACACTTTGTATCCCGGCTTGCTTGCGATCAGCGTTGCAGCGAATTTGCAAACTGCAGGAACAGGCTGCCATCCCCGATTACCTGGTCCCCGGGCTTCAGTCCGCTAGTAATCTCGGTTTGGCCGTTCAAACTCTCGCCCAGCGTCACCGTGCGTCTGCCAAACTGGTTCGCAGACGTCTCGGCATAAACAAAGGGCTGATTTTCGCTATCGCGCAGGATCGCCGCATCGGGCAACGCAATGGCGTTGGGCAGCTTGCCCGCGTTTACCGTGGCCGTCACGTACATGTCCTTCTTCAATTTCTCGCCAGGATTGCTGGTCTCAATACGCGCTTGCAGCGTGCGCGTGTTCGGATCCAGAGAGGCGGCAACGTATGCGATACGTCCCTGGAACGCCTGCGAATAACTGTCGGTCTGAATAGCGACCTGATCTCCGACCTTCACGTAGGGCAGATCTTTTTGGTAGACATTCACCAGAACCCAGACCGTGCTGGTATCAGAAATCATGAAGCACTGCGTGGCTCCGGACTGGATTAATTGCCCTGCGGCCACGTCTTGCTCGACGACCTCGCCGCCAATCGTTGCCTTGACCGGAACTTCAAACGACGGCGGACCTTGTACCAGTTCGTCGGGATCCTTAACGCCCAGCACTTTCAGTGCGGCCAGCGTGGCGACCAGATCACCACCGGCCTGTACTTCGGTCGATTGAGCCTGTTCGAGCACTTGCTCGGCAATCGCTTTGTGGTCGTACAAATCCTTGGCGCGGGCGTAGGCTTTTTGCGCCAGAGCGTATGCGTCCCTGGCTTTCAGATAATTGGTGCGGAGCTGCGAGTAATCGGGGCTGGCGACATACAGCATGGGATCGCCCTGATGTATGTGCTCGCCCGGAACAACGACGATTCTGTTGACCGGTCCACTCACCTGCGTAATCACCGGAATGGTGTGAAAGCCGTTGTAAGCCACGGCGCCGGTGAGTCGCAGCATACGGGTCAAAGTCGTCGGCTGAACTTTCAGGACTTGCACATGAGACATCTGCTCGGGCGGGATCGTGAAGAGTTCGGGATTGCTGGAGCTCTTCGGGTTCGCGGCCTGAGGCCCGGATCCTTCGCAAGCGGCAAGCATCAGGATGATCGCTGACATGACGGCCAGCGCAATCCACACTTGCCAGCGTTTCGTTTGGTTACGGCCGTTCATGGCAGGTTCCTCGTTCCCAGTGCTTCCTTCAACTGCTCCAATGCGGTCATGTACGAGGCCAAGGCCTGGCGATACGCCAATTGCGTGGACCGGTAACTGCGCTCGGCATCCAGGAAGTCAAGCAGGCTGGCGGCGCCGCGTTTATAAGCATACTCGCTGATATCGCGCGAATCCTGAGCTTGCTTGAGATATCCGGACATGTAGAGCTGCACGACCTCGTCATTGCTCTTCACCGCCTCGTAGGCATTGGCCACATCCGAAAGAACCGTATCGCTCGCGGATTGCTCCTGCTCCTTCGCCTGAGCCACGGCGTAATTGGTGCGCGCGATCTCGCCCTGATTGCGATTAAAGATCGGCAACTCAAAACTTGCGAAGATCGACCCCGTGTTCTCCCCGGAGACGTGCGTAAAGTCGTAGGTGCCGGTTACGTCCACCTTGGAGTTCGCTTTGGCCAGAAGGTATTGGCTCTGGGCGGCAGTGATCCCCAATTCAGCAGCGCGAAAGTCAGGGCGCTCGCGCAGCGCTCGCATCTGCAAATCTTCCAATTTGATTTGGAGAGGCTGGTACGCCAGATCGCCAATGACGTCAAAATCGGCTGGCACCGCGTCGTACCCCAGGAACTGCCGGAGAGCGACCAGTGCCTGCATCTTCGCGAGGCGGGCCGATGACACATCGGTCTGAAACTGCAGGAGTTGGAGCTTGATCTTGAGGAAGTCGCCTTCGCCGATATATCCCGCTTTGAATTGCGCCTGGCTGATGTCGACGGTTTGCTGAAAATCTTTCAGATCCTCAAGTGCGAACTGAAGGGTCGACTCCGCCAGCAAAACGCTGACAAACTGCTGACCGACATTGAACGCCAGAGTGCGCTCGGCATCGGTGATTTGGGCGCGGGTGACCGCGGTCTGATCGCGGGCCGCCTGCAGGCGATGCTGCCGCTTTCGTCCGCGCTCGAAGAGGTAGCTGAGTCCAATATCAAATTGCTGCGTCTGGTCCAGATTCGTTCCGGAAAAATCCTGTGGACTGAAGAATGGGATGAACTGGGTGTCCACCCCTAATGAGGGATTGGGCCGCAGATTTGCGGTGATCTCCTGCGCTTGATTCTGAAGAATCAGGGTCCGGCTGGCCTTTAGCGAATGGTTATGCGCCAGGGCCAGATCGATGGCCTGGTCGAGACTGATGAGCGTCGTACTTTGCGCGACTGCAAGGACCTCTGACAGCAGGAAGATCATCACCGCCGAGGTGGACACCCGAAAGAACCGTGAGCGCATAAGAGTCAAATCAAGAGGCGCTGAAACCCTGGTGAGGGCAACCGCGAACGTTTTGCCTGATCTTCGGCCACCAGCCAAGCTTCTGAGCCCTTACCGCCCTCCTCGCTGTCGTAAGCACGACTCGCCCCGGGAGGCCATTGTAAACGGGGAGCCCCATCCCCGGGCGATAAAGATTTAGATGCAGTTTGAAGCTGCCGAGCAAGCGTGATCGCCGCCTTCGCCTTGAGATTGCGACGATTCCGGCGGCCAGCGCGATTCCTTTGAATTGTTCAGGCTCTCAAGGTTGACGCGTTGGGTAACGTAGAATGTCTGCGAACGAGGGAGAGAGGCCACATGAACAACCGACGTCAATTCCTGAAGATGCTGTCAGCGGCGGCGCTGACGCCGTTAGTCGCAGCTCAGACGAAGACCTCTGAAACGAAAGCAAGCAAGATCCCGCTGGCATTCTCAACCCTGGCTTGTCCCTCATGGGAATGGAAGAAGATCCTGGATTTTGCTGCGCTGCACGGATTCTCCGCCATCGAACTGCGCGGTATCGAAGGAAAGCTGGATTTGCCCGCGCTCCCGCTCTTCGCTGCCGACCGCATCGAGCAGACCAAGCAGGAAATTCTGGCCAGCAAGCTGAAGATTGCGTGCGTGAGCAGCTCCGCGCAGATGTATGTCGAAGATCCGACGAAGCGCGCGAAGGAATTGGCAGACGCGCGCCGCTTCATCGATCTGGCAGCCGCCCTCGGAGCCCCTTACGTGCGCGTCTTTGGGGGCAAGGCGGAATCTGACAAGAGTCCTGTGCCCAGCGATGAGACCAGGGCGCGAGTCGCCGCCGGCTTGCGCGAACTGGGCAAATACGCAGGCCCGCAGCAGGTGACCGTCATTATCGAATCTCACGACCATTTCACGGCTTCCGCAACCTTGAAGAGCGTTCTGCAGTCGGCCGATTCTGAACACGTCGGTCTGTTGTGGGACGCGCATCATACCTTTGCTACTTCGAACGAGGAACCGGAGTTTACGGTTCACCAACTAGGCTCTTGGATCCGTCACACCCACCTCAAGGATTCCATAGGTAGCGGAGAAGATCGCAAGTATGTGTTGACGGGGCGAGGCAATGTCCCCATCCAGCGCCAGATCGAGGCGCTGCGCTCGATGGGATACAAGGGCTTCTACTGTTTCGAATGGGAAAAAATGTGGCACCCGGACATCGACGACCCCGAAATCGCTGTCGCCGATTACGCGCGGGTGGTAGGGCAATGCCTGGGAAACGCCCGGGCATGCGGACAGTAGAGCTTAGGCCGGCATGCTGTCGGTGATCGTTTCGGTCGCCGCATCCCAGTAGACTTTCTTCCCGGTCCAGTACGATTCAGCCGCCATCATGCACGCGACGGAGTGCGCGAACCCATCATGCACCGTAGCGTGAGGCTGCTGGCGCGAACGGATGCACTCGAACCAGTTCGCCATGTGCTCCGTGGACAGGTCGTCAATCCCCAGTGGTGGGAGCTTCGTCTCTCCCGGCAGTTGCACAAAGTGGGATTTTCTCTTCTCGTCGATGTCAGCGTCGTCCTCATGCGTCCCTTTCTCTTCGATGACCTGATAGCGCGGGCTGCCTTCGCCGCCGTGATTGATCAGACTCGCTTTCTTCCCCATGTAGCGCGTGAAACTGGGCGCGTCATTGCCGAAGCTGGTCGAATAGCTGACCAGGAAGCCCTTCGGGTATTCGAGCAATGTCTGAAACGTGTCAGCCGTTTCGCGTCCATCGTGCCAGGCGAACACTCCTCCGTGAGACACGGCAGACTTAGGGAAATGGTCGTCCATGAACCAGTGCACCAGGTCGATGCCGTGGCTCATCCACTGATCGGGAATGCCGCTGGAGAATTCCTTGTAAAGACGGAACTCAAAATACATTTGGGGATCAAACGGGCGCGCAGGCTTGGTCAGCAGCCACTTGCTCCAGTCGGTGTCCTGTTCGCGAATTTGCTTCACTTCCGGACGGCCCCGCCATCGCGGACCGTGATAGTTCCACACCACTTCAACCTTGCTCACGTCTCCGAGCGCCCCACTTCGCGCCACTTTTTGTGCGGCCTGAGGATAGGGCTCGCTGCGATGCTGGGTGCCGACCTGCACGATGCTCTTGGACCGCACCACGGCGTCGCGCGCTGCTTTGGTTTCGCTCAGCACGTTTCCCATGGGCTTTTCGACATAGGTGTCTTTGCCTGCCTCGACGGCCATCTTCAAAAGGGGCGAGTGCGAGTGCTCAGGAGTGGAGATCAATATCCCGTCGACGTCCTTCATCGCGAGCAGTTCTTCAGCGTGCTGGACGGCCCGTGGAGTTCGGCCGTAGTATCCCGCATTCGTGGCGGTGGCTTTGTCGCGGTTCCCATTCCACAGATCGCAGACCACGGTCATCTCCACGTGATGACTGTCCTTCAACTTGGAGGCGATCAGGTCGAGATCCCCGCCACGGCTTCCATTACCGATGTGCCCGAGGGAAATCCGGTCGTTGGCGCCGACAATGTTTTCGTAGGACAAAGCGGTGCGTGGCAGAACGACTCCGCCGGCGATGACTGCGGCGGACTTGCCCAGGAATGCCCGACGATTGACCTGCGAGGAATCACTCATGATTAGCTCCAGTGCACGAATCGATTCGTCATGCTAAGTGGGACTGATGTTCCCGTCAAGGACAGCCACGTCAAAGCGAAGTAGTGGTGCTCAGCTGGTCTTCAAGCCGTCTGGAACCAACGGCAGCGAGCGTAACCGTACGCCGACTGCGTCGAAGATCGCATTGGCGATTGCGGGCGCCAGCCCGATCATCGGGCACTCGCCCGCGCCCACCGATGGAATATCCTTGCGGTCAAGCAGGACAGTCTCCAGCGAAGGAACATCGCTGAACCTCGGCACGCGATATTCCGACATCCGCCCGTTCAGAATTTTTCCATTGTCGAATTCGATCGCTTCGAAAAGTGCGCCACCTAATCCCTGAATGTTCGACCCTTCGATTTGGTTGCGGAGCCCGTCGGGGTTGACGATCGCACCGCACTCGAAGGCAGAGACTACTCGGACGACTTTGACGTCGCCCGATTTGCGATCGACGTTGACCTCGGCGAAGGTCGCGATATTGCCCAGCTTCTCGTATCCGCCACCCATGCCAAATCCCTGGCCGGAGGTCTTGCTTTTCCCCCAACCAAATTGTTTCGCCGCTGCCTCGAACACCGCGCGGAGCCTTTCATCTTTCAAGTTCTTGAGGCGGAATTCAAGCGGATCCATCTTCACCGCGTGGCCCGCTTCGTCCATGTGCGACTCGCGGGCGAAATGGTTCGCGGTGGCCGCCAGAGCCCGGTACGATCCCTGCCGCAACGGTGAATTGACCGCGTGAAAAACGATGCGCTGGTTCGGGATCTCGTAATACGTGCGAATTCCGGCTGAGCCGGAGTTGTAGTTGTGAAACTCCCATGCGGTAATCGTTCCGTCATTGCGGACGCCGCTGGTCACGTCAATCACGCCCGCGGGACGAAAGTACGCCCACGTGAACTCCTCTTCCCGCGTCCACACAACCTTCACTGGTCGCTTGGCTGCGCGCGCCAACCGCGCCGCTTCGATTGCCGTTTCGCCGGTGTGCTTGCCGCCATAGCCGGATCCTGTGTCTGGCATCAATACGCGCACCTGGTCTTCGGGAATGCGGAACGCCTCGGCGAGTTGCCCGCGGACGCCGAAGGGCCGCTGCGTTCCGGTCCACACAGTGAGTTGGTCGCCATCCCACTTCGCCAGCGCAGCCCGGGGTTCGAGCGGAGTGTGCGCGATGTACGCCACGGTATAAGTCTGCTGCAGGCGGTGATCGGCTGAGCCAAGAGCCTGATCTACGCTGCCCACGTCGAAACGATCGCCATCGCCAGTTGGGTCCTTGCCCTCGACCGTGTTCTTCCTTAGATAGTCGAACAGTTCTTTATTCGAAGGCTGCGGCTCGGACTTCCACTCCGCATGAATAGCGGCAAGTGCCCCCGCGGCTGCCGCGGTGCTCGCAGCGGCAACGCCGACAAAGTTGCCATCATGGACGACGGTCGCGCCCATCTGCTCGGCCTTCTGTGTATCTACCGAAAGCAACGTCGCGTTAAAGGATGTTGGCCGTACAACTTTGCCGTAGAGCATGTCCGGCAGCTTCTGATCCGAAGGATAACGGTGCTTGCCCGTGACAAAGTCGCGTCCATCCACCTTCATTGCAGATTGGCCCGCGACCTTCCAGTTCGCCGCCGGAATCAGAGGAGTCTCGGCGGTAACGGTCTGGGTCAGTTGCTGACCCTTTGTCAGCGCCGCGTATTCCACGGATCGCTTGTGTTCGGGATCCGTGATCTTTCCGTCGGCAGCGACCAGGTGCTGGCGATCCGTCTGCCATTGCGCCGCTGCCAGGCCGATCAGAATCTCGCGCGCCGCCGCCGCCACCTTGCGCAGCTGCAGGTTCATCGTGGGAGTCGTGCGGCTCCCGAACGTGCCCATGTCAAACGGCGTGAGCTGGGTGTCGCCCATCACCATCTCAATCTTTTCGATCGGCACATGAAGTTCTTCCGAAGCCGCCTGGCTCAGAGAGGTGCGGATGTTCTGGCCCATCTCGGCCTTCCCCGTGTAGACGGTGACTTTGCCGTCTTCACCGATGTGAAGCCACGCATCAATTTCTTTGGGCAGGGAATCGCCGCGGTGCTTTGCGCCGCCTGATTCCTGCGCGATCATGGCTGGCTTCAGAACCGAAACCACCAGAAGCCCTGCGCCGAGAAACTTGAAGAACTCCCGCCGGTCCAGATCGAAGTAGTACGGAGCCGCCGCGCTGAGTTCGTAGCGTTCGGGCTCCCATAGAAGGTGCGCGTGAGTTTTCGCGTTCATCGGCTCGCTCCCTTCGCGGCAGAGGATGCCGTCCCAGACTTTGCCGCCTTCTGAACGGCACTCACGATCCGCGGATATGTTCCGCACCGGCAAACGTTGCCATCCATGAAATTGACGATCTCGCTCTGGTTCGGCGACGGATTGCGCTGCAGCAAGGCAACCGCCGACATAATCATTCCTGACGTGCAGTATCCACACTGCATCGCTTCAGCTTCGAGGAATGCTTCCTGGACGGGGTGCAATTGATCGCCGCTGGCAAGTCCTTCAATGGTTGTAATCTGCTTCGAGGAAACGGCGACGATCTTAGTGACGCACGACCGCTGTGCTTTTCCGTCGATTAAGACGGTGCAGGCGCCACATCGGCCTTCGCCGCAGCCGTACTTGCTTCCGGTCAAATCGAGTTGCTCGCGCAATGCGCTCAGCAGGCTGGTTTGGGGGTCGGCTTCAACGGTATAAGCTTTTCCGTTAACTGTGAGACGAATGGTAGCCATTCCTATGCTCCCTAATCGTGGAGTACGCGTGGAGTTGTGAGCGGAGATGCTTTAGAAAATCATATACCCAACGATAGGGCCGGTTAAAGACCCCGAGCCGATATCTTGCGCGACTGCGAAAACACTGAGTAAAACAAAGCCGAGCAGAACCGGAATGATCTTCCGGTTCTGCCCGGTGAAAGGATTACGACGCATGCTTCCCTCCGCGTACGTTTCTCCGCGTGCTAAGACTTGATGGTTTTCGAACCCGCATCCCACGTGACCGCCTTCTGGCGGAAATACGATTCGTTCGCCATGTGGCAGGCGATGGCGGCGCTGTTGCCGAAGACCGCATCCTCCGTGACCGACTTGCGCGACTTCACCGACTGGAAGAAGACATTCAAATGCGGACGCACATCGTCCCAGTCGTGCCCTCTGTACACGATGTCTTCGTGGACGGGTTCTTTGCCGAGTTGCGGATCATGCTCAGCGTGCCACTCCTTCACATATTGCTCCCTCAACTTCGCCGGGAAGCTGAAGCTGTAGTAGCTGGGATCGGTGTCCACGCCCGACTGCGAAGAGTGGCGCAAGTCGAACTCGGTGGCATCGAGAAGACCCTTCGGCCCCATAAAACGCGCCAGTTCCGGCGTTTCGCAGCCCAGGTCCAGGCGCACATAAACCGGGATGCCGTGATAATCGAAGAGGACGGTGTGGAAATCGGGCATGTCGCGTCCGTCTTTGAAGCGGAAGATGCCGCCCATCGCCGTCGCCGACTTCGGGATTTCATTCCATCCCAGGGTCACGAGCATTCCGCTGATGAGATGGACCATCAAATCTCCGGCTACGCCGGTGCCGTAAGCACGCCAGCAGCGCCAGCGCGCGAAGTGAAGGCTGTTGAACGGAATCTTGGGAGCATCATTGAGCCACGTATCCCAGTCCAGGGTTTGCGTGGAAAGATCCGGCGGAGGCGGATATTCCCACGCGCCGGTTGGATCATTTCGTCCCAGTGTCAGTTCCACCATCTCGATATCGCCGATCGCGCCGCCCTTGTAGAGTTCATTTGCCTTGGCGCACAGCTCTGAACTGACGCGCTGAGAGCCAATCTGCACAATGCGATTGTTCTTCTGGGCAGCGTCGACCATCGCCAGTCCGTCGGCCACATTGTGCGACATCGGCTTCTCGCAATAGATATCCTTGCCGGCGTTGCAGGCGTCGACCACCACGCGCCGGTGCCAGTGGTCCGGCACTGCGGCCACAATGCAGTCGATGTCCTTGCGGTCTAGCAGCTCCTGGTAGTGACGCGTAGTCGGCAAACTCGTGTTGCCGGTGATTTCCTTTGCCAGGGTATGCCTCCCGTCATACAAGTCGGCGGCAGCAACGCACTCCACGCCAGGAATCGTAATTGCCCCGCCGAGGAGGCCTGACCCCTGCATCCCGATCCCGATCATGCCAAAGCGGACGCGATCGCTCGGGGCCACGGCTCGCGGGAATGGTTGAGCGTTGAGAAAAACAGTCTTCGCTGCCAGTAGGCCACCCGCGGTGGCCGCACTGCCTTGCAAGAATGCGCGTCGCGAAAGAATACGTTTCATGCGAATCCCTCCAAATGATTTGACTGCGACCTGGTCCAGCAGATCCCGCTACTTCTTCAGCGGCTTAATCGCCACTTCTTTGAAAAACACGATGTCGTTGTCGCTGTGATTTTGCAGTCCCATGTAACCGAAATCAGGCCGCGGACCACGCTGCGGTTCGAAATCGAACTTCCGGTCGGGAACCGGATCTCCATCTTTATAATCCGTGACTTTTACTCCGTTGAGCACGACAATCGTGCGCGACCCATCCAGAGTGATGTCCATCGTGTTCCACTCCGGTCCGGGTTTCCACGCCTTCGCCAGCGGTTTGGTCAGTGAATACAGCATGCCCGTGGAATGATATTCATCCTCCTGCGACGCCTCGGGATGATTGTCGATCTGCACCTCGAAGCCGTAGTGCACCGGCATCCATTCTTCGCGAGGTTCGACGGGAATGCGGATAAACACGCCTGAGTTGTCGTTCTCGTCGCGCATCTTGTAGACGACGTGGATCTGGCAATTCCCGATCTTCCCGCCGGTCCAGTAGAGCAGGCCCATGCCGCCGTGAGTGTGGATCAGCCCGTCCTCCACAGTGTCATTGCCCGGGCCAACATGCTTCCATCCGGTCAAGTCTTTGCCATTGAAAAGCTGTTGCCATTTGTCGGGATCGCCCTTGCAAACATTCTGATTCTCATCCGCGGCGAAGGTCAGGGTTACCAAACCGGCAAACAGAAAAATGCAGACAGTAAATCGTTTCAGCATGGGGAATCTCCTGAGATTTCTCAGCTAGCTTGTTGAGACAGACCACCATACTCGCACCCACGTCCGGAATCAAATCGGGACAGGCCAACTTTTCGATCTTGAGCAGATGTATGCCCGAGAAATGCCGGGATTGGTCCGAAAAACGATTGGCGTCTCACCCGAAGAGTGAGACGCCAATTTGTTCGAAGATCAGAAAAAGCGGGGGATTTTGACTTCAGTCCATTTCCCGCGCGAGCCGCTCCCGCGCCAACATGCCCGGCCCGGCTCCCGAACTGCCCTCAGCATCACGCTTTTTCCGCCAGTCAGCCTCGGTCAGCACAGAAATCGCATCCGCTTTCTGCTTCTTCAATCCCACATTGATGCTGGGAAGCTCTTTCTGCGTCAGCTTCTGGAAATCGCCGATCACGTCTTCCAGTTCGTGCGCCAGAGAATCCGCGCGCGCTGCCTGATAGTCCGACGGACGGCCCTCATAGCCATTCACGGTGCCATACAACTGTCCCAGAAGTTCGCGGATGCGCTCTTCTCCCGTGATCATTCCACCTTCTTTCGTAGCTACGATTTTGCCCCGCAGTTCATCGCAACTGGCTGCCAGATCCTGCAGTTGCTTTCGCAACGGATTCTTTTCCGGCAGCTTCGCAGCCCTTTCATTGGCCCCGTTGCGAACCCCTTCGATCGCTTCTACCGCGTATGTCATATGCTCGATGGTGGTATAGACCTTCATCGTCAAATCGAACTGTGCCTTGCGGTCTTCTAGCGAATATTTCGCCCGCGGATCCAGGACCACGTTCAACTGCTCGGTGTACACGTTGTCGCCCTTGGTCATCTTCACCGTGTAAGTGCCCGGCAGCACGCGCGGGCCTTGCGCGGCTTCAAACAACGCCGTCGCGGCCGGTGGAACCGCCGGCGCTTTTACGCGCATCGACCAATTAGCGCGGTTCAGGCCCCGGTGCTTGCTGCCCGCCACGGTGTCGACCTGCTTGCCGTTCTGATCGAGAATCTCGATCTTCAGATCGCCAAAGATGTGCCGCCCTCTCTGGTAGTACGTAATCTGCGCCTCTCCAGGACGGTTCCGTCCGGTGAAGGTCTCATCTCCTTCTGCCCAACCGCCGAACGCGTCGAAGTACTGCACAGCTTTATTCGGAATCAGCGCAGCTTCCTTCGACATCAGGTCCGGCGTCAACGCCCGCAGAGCCGAAATGTCGTCGATGATCCAGATGCCGCGGCCGTGCGTGGCCAGCACCAGATCGCTCTCGCGCGCCTGTACGGCGATGTCGTCCACCGCCACGGCAGGGAAGTTGCTCCCCTTGTACTGCGC
Source organism: Acidobacteriaceae bacterium (assembly GCA_003166855.1). Taxonomy (GTDB): domain Bacteria; phylum Acidobacteriota; class Terriglobia; order Terriglobales; family Acidobacteriaceae; genus Sulfotelmatobacter. The sequence goes on from PMUM01000115.1 coordinate 25,154, forward strand.
CCAGTGCTGGCCGCCGTCCACCGAGATCCAAAGCCCCAACTCTGTGCCCAGGAACAGCAGATTCGCGTCCACCGAATCTTCCTTGATCACGTGGGCATACCCGCGCGCTCCGCTCTCCTGCGCCGGGAGTGCTGTCCACGTCTTGCCGTAGTCGGTGGTCTTGTAGACGTAAGGCTTCATGTCGCCGAAGGTGTGGCGATCGAAGGTCGCATAGGCAGTGGCTTCGTCGAACCGGCCGGCCTCAATCGTCGAGACCCATGAATTCTTCCCGAGCCCGCTAACATTGCCCACCACGTTGGTCCACGTCTTGCCGCCATCTCGCGTGATCTGCACGTTGCCGTCGTCCGTCCCAACCCAAATGATCTGACCGTTTTTCGGGGATTCAGAGATCGAATAAATCGTAGTGTGCATTTCAGCCGAAGAGTTGTCGACGGTCACGCCGCCGGATTCTTCTTGCTTTTGCTTTTCGGGATCGTTGGTAGTGAGGTCGGGCGAAATGCGGTCCCATGACTGCCCGTGATCGCGCGAGCGGAACAGGAACTGCGCCCCGATGTAAATCGTCCCTTTCTCATTGGGGCTCATGTGAATCGGCGTGTTCCAATTGAAGCGCAGTTTCTTCTCGCCGTAGTTGGGAAGGGGCTTGAGCCCGCGTATTTCATGCGTGTAGCGATTCACGCGGCCGATTTCTCCGCCCTGCGCTTCCGCATAAATGTAGTTGGGGTCCGAGGGGTCTTCGAACATCCAGAAGCCGTCTCCCCCAAACATGTTTTCCCATCGCGAATTCGCGACGCCTCCCGGATACGACGAATCCCCCACCCACGAACTGTTGTCCTGCAGACCGCCGTAGACGTGATAGGGATCGGAACTGTCGGTGCTCACGTGGTAGAACTGCGAAATCGGCAGGTTCATCTGGTGCTTCCAGCGGTTGCCGCCGTCCTCGCTGCGCCACAGGCCGCCATCGTCGCCGGCAATCACCACGTTCGGATTCTTGGGATTGATCCACACATCGTGAAAGTCACCGTGCGCTCCGCCCGAAACCACGTTGAACGTTTTGCCGCCGTCGGTGCTGTACAGCAGGATGAGATCTGGTTTAAAGATTTTGTTTTCGTCCTTGGGATCGACAATCAGGTTGCCGAAGTAAAACGGGCGCCACACCATGTAATTGCTGGCATCGAGTTTCTTCCAGTTCGCACCACCATCGTCAGAACGGTACAGTCCTCTTCCTTTTTCCGCTTCGACGTTCGCATAGACCACCTGCGGCTTTGACGGCGCGACCGCGATGGCAACCCGGCCCCACGGTTTCGCGGGCAGTCCTTTCGCGTTGCTGTCGTTGAGTTCGGTCCAGTGATCGCCGCCGTCGGTCGACTTGAACAACCCGCTGCCCGAGGTGGGCACGTTCCCTGAGCGAAACGTCCAGCCCTGACGCCGGAAATCCCACATCGACGCGTAGATCGTCTTTGGCTCCTGGCGGCTCATGGCCATGAGGCCGCAACCGCTCGATGCATTCGCGCCGGCCAGAACTTTTTTCCACGTCTTGCCGCCGTCGGCGGTCTTGTAGACNNCGGTGGACTTGTACACGCCATCGCCGACCGACACGCTGTTGCGCATCCATGCCTCACCGCTGCCTACCCAAACCGTCTTCGGGTTCGAGGGGTCAATGGCTACCGCACCGATCGATTGCACGCTTTCGCGGTCGAAGACAGATTTGTAAGTCGTGCCGCCGTTCACCGATTTCCACACACCACCGCTGGCAGCTCCCACGTAGACGGTAATGCGGCCGTCCTGCTCGATGGCGTCCACCGCAGCGACGCGTCCACTCATTGTCGCCGAGCCAATGTTGCGCGCCGGAAGCCCCGACACCGTGGCCGCGTCGAACTTGTAACCCGTCTGGGAGTAGGCCGTGTCGGCTGGAAGCATGAAAGAGACAACCCAAAGGAACATGCTCAACTTCGTCAGAAGGAAAAAATGATAGCGTCTCGTATTCATCGATTCGTTTCCTCGTCGCGGTTCAAGATTTCGCCTACAGCAGTGCACGACTCTGCTCTTCTCTCGGTTGTCGTCTTCATCCAACCGAATCGTTGTCCGGGAGAATCAATGAATCCCGACCATCCCGGACTTCTTCTCTTCAGGCTTCAGCGACGCGGGAACCGCAAAGTCCGCGGGATTAATATTTACATTCACTTCAATCTTTTCAACGGTCGTGGTCTGCGCCGCGGGATTCGCCTTGGACCCCTGCGAAATGGAGAATGGATACATCACGCCCGATACGGGCTTGTACGATCCCATCTCCGTCACGCTCTCGCGCACCGAGCCGCGGATGAATTCCTGAACTTCCTTGCGAATTTCCAGGAAGGTATCCGGGTCAAGGTAGTAATAGATGATGTCGCCATCTTTGAGCGTGACTTTCAGGCGCAGGGCATCATCGCCGTCGACTACATCATGTCCAAGAAACTCCACGGTGTTGCCCTTTTCCTTGTAGTCAACGAGCGGGCTGTCGAAATCGGCGTCGAGCAGCAGGTCCTTCAAGTCGTCCTCGCCCATGAACTCGGGATCTTTATGTCCGCCAAAGGGCTGGATCTGCC
>PMUM01000231.1:0-12147 GCA_003166855.1 Acidobacteriaceae bacterium
TCAACAACAACAACGACAATGCAGCGTCGCCCAACACGGGCACCGGCCTGCCGCGTCAGCTTCAGTTCATGCTTCGTTTCAAGTTTTGATTTCGGATTGGTCTTCAGGCAAATTTCAGGCGCTTGCTCTACGGTGGTGTTGAGGATCAATCGATGCTGAATGGAAAATTTTGTCTGGCAACTGTTTTGTTTCTGAGTTGTGCCCTGCTTCCCGCGCCGGCCCAATCCGGCGGATACTCCGTCATCAAGAAGATTTCCATCCCTGGCACAGGAAGCTGGGATTACCTCGCAATCGACGAAGCTGCGCGGCGCCTGTATGTTTCGCATGGCACGCAAGTCGAAGTCGTCGACATCGATGCCCTGACGGTGGTGGGCAGCATTCCGAATACGGCGGGCGTGCATGGGATCGCCATCGCTCCCGAACTGGGCCGTGGATTCACCAGCAACGGGCAGGCTTCGACCGTCACGATTTTCGACCTGAAGACGCTGAAGCCGATCGCGGATGTGCCGACCGGAAAGAAGCCGGACGCGATCATCTACGATCCGGCGACGTCGCGCGTTTTCACTTTCAACGGTGGAAGCAATAGCGCAACTGTAATCGATGCCGCGACCGGCAAAGTCGCGGGCACGGTTAATCTGGATGGCGGACCTGAATATGCCGCTGCGGACGGCAATGGTTTTGTGTACAACAATCTCGAAGACGAGAGCCGGCTGCTGAAGATCAATTCGCGCGAACTCAAAGTTGAGCAGCGCTGGCCCGTCGCTCCCTGCTCTTCCCCCAGTAGTATGGCCATGGACCGTGCCAACAGGCGCCTGTTTCTCGGCTGCCGCAGCAAGGTCATGGCTGTNNTCATCACCACGCTGCCGATCGGCGATCACGTCGACGCCACGGCCTTCGACCCGGAGACCAAGCTGGTTTTCAATTCCAACGGCGAAGGCACCATCACGGTCATTCACCAGGACAGTCCTGACAAATACTCCGTTGTCGAGACGGTAAAGACCGCGCCGCGCGCGAAGACTATGGCCCTGGATCCGAAGACTCACCGCCTCTTCCTCTCCACGGTAGAGAACGGGCAGTTCGAAGTGTTAGTCGTGGGACAATAGGATTCTGAATCGGCAGCGGAGCCTTCCCTTATGAAGTCGAGATGTGTGCTAGTTTTGTTCCAGTCGCTGATGCTGCTGGCGCTTGTCTGCAGCGCCGNNTCAGACGTCCGCCGTGGATTTGCATCTCGACGTGAAGGCTCCGTTTCGCTTTGTGGCGTACGGGGACACCCGCTTCCACGACCCCAAAGATACGGAAGCGGCGAACCCTGCAGTGCGGATTGCGTTGGTGCAGGCCATTGCCGACGTCAACCCTGCATTCATCTGCTTCACCGGCGATATCGTCTATAACGGATTCGACGCGAACGACTGGCAAGTTTGGGACAGCGAAACCAAGGCCTTCCGCGACAAGAAGATTCCGGTTTATCCGGCACTGGGCAACCATGACCTGCATGGGGACGAAAAAGTCGCGCTTGGAAACTACTTTCAGCGCTTCCCCGATCTGAAGAACAGCAGGTATTACTCCGTGCGCGCGGCCAATGCGCTGGTTCTCGTGCTTGACAGCTCGTTGCAAGAATCCGGCGGCCCGCAAGGCCAATGGCTTGCCGACAAGCTAGATCACGTTCCCGGCGACGTGGACTTTGTTTTCCTCATGTTCCACCATCCGCCCTACACGAGTTCCTCGGACGCAAAGGCGTTCGGCGGTGGGCACTCGGCTCGAGCTCCCGAACAAGCGCTAGCGAAGGAGTTGGAAGCACGCCAGGCTCATGCCCGTTACCGCATCGTGGTGTTCTCTGGACATGTGCACAATTACGAACGCCACGAGCATGGCGGCGTGACGTATTTTGTTTCCGGTGGAGGAGCGGCGCACGCGTATCCCATTGAGCGCGCGGCGGACGATCCGTTTCAAAGCAAGCAAGTGAATTATCATTATCTGCTGGTCGAGGTCGACGGGCAGCAATTGAAGGTCACGATGAATCGCCTGGACCTGAGTACCGGCAAGGCCGTCTGGACGCAGCCCGACTCGGTGAAGATCGCGGTTCCGGCAGCGGCCGCGGCGGCGGCCAAGCGCTAGCCCCTAGGAACTCGAGCAGGCCCCCTGGCACTGATTCGTCGTCCACGATACTCCCAACGCGTGCAGGATCAACCGGTCGCGAAGCGTCACCTTCTCGGCATCGAGTACAACCCCATAGGCGTACTGAACGAGCGGGTCGCAGGTAATACACCAGCGCTCGTGGCGAATAACTCCTCCACAATGTTCACATGCGGCCTGCGCGTTGTATCGTTTGCTGTTGTGCCAGTTGGCTGCGGGATTGGTGAACATTTGGAACCTCCAGTCCTGATCTCAACAAATTCCCCGGAGCCAGCCGTACAGCCCGGCGGAACTGCGATGAGTGGAGCTTATTTCGAACAGAATCTGCGCCCTGTTTTGGGTGTCACAGTTGAACGTGATCAGGATCACATGCAGTGTCGGAACGCATCAGGACAGCCTGTTCCGCACCTCCTAGGTATCCATTACTAAAGTGGCGATTCTGCTAAGTTAGTCAGAGTCACGCCTATGCTGATTCTGAGTCCAAAGAACATCCTCGTTCTAGTCTCTTTTGTCTCGATCCTGGCTCTTCCGAATCTGTTAGGGCAGACCATCGCCGTCGAGGGGACGGTTCGCGACCCAAGCGGCGCTGTGATTGTTAATGCCTCAGTTGTTCTACGATCCGGTTCGTATCAGTCTGCAGGCACGACCGACGCCCGCGGACATTTCGCGTTCCCCACCGTACCCTCCTCTGCAGGAAGCGTTGAGATCAGTTCTCAGGGATTCAGCACGGTCCGCCAACTCTGGAGCGCCGGAACAACCGCCGCCTTCAGCCTCGATATCGTCCTGCAACCAGCTTCGGCCAGCGAACAGGTCACCGTTTCCGCGGCGCGTACGGAGATGCGGCTTTCCGAGACTCCGGGCAGCACGGTTTTGCTCACCAGCGGTGACCTAGCCGCAACTCCCGCGGTGCGAGTCGATGACGTGCTTCGGCAGGTTCCGGGGTTTTCGTTGTACCGTCGATCCGACAGCCGCACTGCCAATGCTTCCAATCAAGGTGTATCGCTGCGAGGCTTGGGCGGCACTGCCGCCAGCCGCGCGCTGGTGCTCGAGGACGGATTGCCACTGGTTGATGCCTTCGGAGGCTGGGTTTACTGGGATCGTGTTCCGCGAGCTTCGCTTTCCAGCGTCGAGGTATTCCGTGGTGGCGCTTCCAACCTCTACGGCAGCGACGCCCTCGGGGGAGTTGTGCAATTCCTGACGCGTCAGCCCGATCACCCGGCCTTCAGTCTCGAAACTTCCTATGGCAATGAGCGCACGCCCGATCTTTCCTTCTGGACCGGAACTCGCGCCGGCAAATGGGATTTGTCGTTGGCCTCGGAGATGTTCCGCACGGACGGATACATCGTTGTTCCTACCTGGCAGCGTGGGATGGTCGACACAGCAGCAAATTCGGAGGATGCCACCGTCGAGTTGACCGTAGGCCGTCAACTCGGAGACAAAGGCCGCATCTTCGCGCGCAGCAGCTTCTATACCGAATTCCGCAACAACGGCACGCCCGTCCAGACCAATGGCACGCGTATGGGACAAGGCGCCGTCGGGCTGGATCAGCAATTCGGCAACAGCGATTCGTTCACCTTCCGCGCGTACGGCCAGGCGCTGGGATACGATCAGCAATTCTCCTCTGTCGCTGCCGATCGCAACAGTGAATCGCTCACCGATATACAGCACGTTCCCGAACAGGTGGGCGGAGGCGCGGCACAGTGGACCCACCTTTTTGGCAAACATCAGACGCTGATCGGCGGCGCGGACCTGATGGAACTCATGGGCGCCAGCGACGAACAGCTTTTCTCCTCGGGTGTGCACACGCGGAACAACGCTTCCGGCGGGCGGCAACGCATTCTGGGAGCTTTCGGAGAAGATCTGATCCGATGGAACAACTGGACAATCATTCTTGCGGGCCGCTTCGACAATTGGAACAATTTCGATGCCAGTTCGATCTGCACACCGGTTTCCGGCGCATGCCCTTCGCCCAGCACGTTGTATCCCTCGCGGAGCAACTCCGCCTTCAGCCCGCGGCTGTCGGTGCTGCGCTCACTGAGCCGCAGTGTCTCCGTCACAGGATCGATGTACCGTGCTTTCCGCGCGCCGACTCTGAATGAGCTGTATCGCTCCTTCCGGCTCGCGAATGTGTTGACCCTGAACAATCCCTACCTCAACGCGGAACACCTTACGGGAGCGGAAGCTGGCGTAACCCTCACCTCATTCGGTGGCAGGTTCGATCTGCGTGGAACATTTTTCTGGAGCGACATCGTGGATCCTGTCGAGAATGTAACGATCAATCCAGCCTCGTCCCCGGTCCTCCGCCAGAAGGAGAATCTCGGACGGATTCGTTCGCGGGGCGTAGAACTCGATGGCGTCGTCCGCGTCACCCACGACATCCAGATATCCGCCGGCTACGAGTTCACAGCAGCAACCGTCGTCAATTACACGGTACCGCCGGGCGAGGTTTCTCTGCTGGGACTTCGAGTGGCGCAAGTTCCGCGCAATGTCTTCACCTGGGAAGCTCGCTACTGGAATCCATCGCGGCTCATGTTGAGCGTACAAGGACGGTTCGTGGGCAACCAGTTCGACGACGACCAAAACCTGTACCCCTTGGGCCGCTTCTACACGATGGATCTGCAGATTGGGCGTAACCTCACACGCAATCTGCAGGTGTTTGCCGCAGCCGAGAATCTCACCAACGAACGCTACAACGTGGCCAATACACCCGCGGCCAGCGGATCGCTCTTCAACATCGGCCCGCCTCTTTTGTACCGCATCGGATTGCGCCTGAATTTTCCGCAAGAAAGGCAGTGATGCACCGGGTAGCGGATTGGGCGATTCTTGCTCCATCATTTATCCTGAATAGTTGCGCATCGCTCGCCGAAGCACATATCGACACCAACTCTTTGAATCAAACCAGCTAGGAGCTAGCAGCCAGAAGCTGCCTTTATGAAAACCGGCATTATTGGCCTGCCCCAGGTAGGCAAGACATCGCTGTTCCGCATCCTGACCAAGGCGCATCTTTCCGCGCAGGCCAGCAACCCTCGCGAGGCGCACATCGGTGTGGCCAAGGTTCCCGACGACCGCCTCGACCGCCTGGCCGCGCTTTATAACCCTAAGAAGCTGACGCACACCTCGGTCGAATATGTTGACGTAGGAGCCATTGGCCAGGACGCCCTGAAGGAGACGGCTTACATCGGACACCTGCGCCAGGTCGACGCACTGGCTCACGTGGTGCGCGTGTTTGAAGACCCGGCGGTCCCGCTGGTGGCGGAGATCGATCCCCTGCGCGACATCAAGAATGTCGAGTTTGACCTGATGGTCAGCGATCTCGGACAGATCGAAAAGCGCCTCGAGCGCCTGGAAAAAGATCTCAAGAAGATGAAGACTCCGGAACTCGAAAAAGAATTCGAACTACTGAAGCGCGCCAACGCGCATCTGGGATCTGAGAAACCGCTGCGGGAAATGGAGATGACGCCCGAGGACAAAAAGCGCCTTCGCGGCTTCATGTTCCTGAGCGAGAAGCCGATTTTCTACGTGCTCAACATCGGCGAGTCGACCGAACTGGGCAAGGAACTCGACGAAGCGGTGAGCAAGTTCAACCTCACGGAGATTGCTGCACGCCCGAACGCAGCGGCGACGGCCATCTGCGGGAAGGTCGAAGCCGACCTCGCTGAGATGAGCGACGCCGACGCCGCGGAGTTTCTCTCCAGCTATGGCCTGAAGGAGAGCGGCCTGGTTCGCCTGATCCGCACGACCTATAAGTTGCTGGGACTGATCTCATTCTTCACTGCCGGCGAAGACGAGTGCCGCGCCTGGCAGGTTCCCGCCCGCAGCCGCGCCCAGGAAGCTGCCGGCGCCATTCACTCCGACCTGGAAAAGCATTTCATTCGCGCGGAAACCATCCGCTGGGATCAGTTGCTGGAAGCCGGATCGGAAGCGAACGCCCGCGCCAAGGGAACACTGAGGCTCGAAGGCAAGGACTACATCGTGCAGGATGGCGACGTGATGCATATCCGACATAGCGGATAGTTGCGTCGTACCGCCGTATGCTCCTGCCGCAATGCTCACTCGCCGGATGTTGTTTGGTGCGGCCTTGCACCTTCAGCGACGTGCTCACGCGCAACGACGTTCAGGGTGCGACTCCGAGTTGCCAGAACAAGAAGCTCAACTGATCCACCGAGTCGCCGATGTCCTGGGTCAGGGAACGTCCGCCCGAGTGTCCTGCTTTCAGTTCGTAGCGCAGCAGGATGGGCCGGTCCGACCCGGTGTCGGCTTGCAGCAGGGCCGCCATCTTGCGCGCGTGCAGCGGCGCCACGCGCGTATCACCGTCTCCGCTCATGAAGAGCACAGACGGATATTTCACGCCCTTCTTTACGTGCTGGTAGGGCGAATACGCGTACAGCCACTTGAATTGCTCGGGATCCTTGGCCGCGCCGTATTCGGCGACCCAGAATTGCGCCTCCATGAACTGGTCATAGCGCAGCATGTCGAGCAAGGGATGCCAGCAGATCACAGCCTGGTAGAGTTCGGGGCGTTGCGTCAGAGCGGCGCCAACCAGCAATCCCCCGTTGCTGCCGCCGAGAATGGCCAGCTTCGACGGATTTGTGTATTGGTTCTGTATCAGCCATTCGGCGGCGCCAATAAAATCGTCGAAGACGTTTTGCTTCTTGTCGAGCATGCCCGCCTTGTGCCACGCTTCTCCAAATTCGCCGCCACCTCGAATGTTGGCGAGCGCATACACGCCGCCGCGCTCCGCCCACACGATCGCATCCGCGTTGAAAAACGGCGTGTTGTTAACGGCGAACCCGCCGTATCCCTCGAGCAGCGCGGGATTCGTGCCGTCCAGCTTGACTCCTTTGGCGTACAGAAGAAACATCGGCACCTTGGTTCCGTCTTTCGATGCGTACCAAATCTGCTTAACCTCAAACTTCGAGCCATCGACTGGAACCTTTACCTGCGCCCACACTGACTGCTTCCCGGTGGCCATGTCACTGCGATAGACCGTGGCCGGAATGGCATACGATGCGTAGGTAAAATATGCGGCCGGATTCTCCCATCGTCCCTGCACGTCGTAAATCGACCCCAAAGCGGGCAGGCTGGGCTCGAAGGCCAACTTGCCATCCGGCTGAAACACTTTCACCATCGAAGTCGCATCTTTCACGTAGGTGACCCAGATCTTGCCGCCAGCTAGTGTGACGTTGTCGATCGCGTTCTCGGCTTCAGGAACCACCTCCCGCCAGTTCTCGGGTGAGGGTTTGGCCATGTCCAGCATCATGACCTTGCCCTTCGGCGCCTTGTAGTTGGTCTGCAAGAACATTTCGTCGCCGACCGCGAAGCCAAAGGAGCGCGCGTCCAAATCCTTGATCAGCGGCTCGATCGGTCCATTCTTCTTCAGATCCTGAGCCCAGACTTCTACCTTGTCTCCCGCTGCACCATGGAAAACATGAATAACAAGGTGACGGCCATCCTCCGAGGTATCGCCGACAACGATGGCTTCTTTCGCGTAACCTTTGCCGAAGATGTCCGTGTCCGCTTCCGCTTTCGTTCCCAGCTTGTGGAATCGAACCCGGGGACCGTCGTCGAGCATGGTCGCGTAATAGAACCCAGTCTTGTCCGGCAAGAACGAAAGATCGAAGTAAACCCTCGCTGGCAGCACGTCCGCCAGGTCGCGCTTGGCAGCGACGTCGAGTACGTGCACCTCGGTTTCATCTTTGCCGCCGATGCGCACCACGTAGGCCAGCAGCGAGCCGTCCTTGGAGACGTCCATAATCTCGACGTTGGTCGAGTGGTCAGCGCTCATCGGATTGGGATCGATCAAAACCTCTTCCTTCCCCGCGTCGCCCTGGCGCGTGTAGATGACGTACTGTTCCTGCTCGGCGGCGCGCTTGCGGTAGAAGAGACGCCCGTTGCGCTCGATCGGCGAGCCAATACGTTCCACCTTCTTCAACTCGGCCAGGCGCTTCTCCAGTCGCTCCCGCCCCGGCCATGTGTCCAGGAGTTTGTGCGTGTAGTCGTTTTGCTGGGTAATCCATGCGCGCGTCTCGGCGGAGTCTTGATCTTCCAACCAGCGGTAGGGATCCGGCACCGTAACGCCATGCAGAGTCTCTTGAACGTCGCCCTGGCGCGTGGCAGGGGGCGTGGCCATGGCTGTGCCGGCGTTTTGGGCCAGGGCGAACGTGGGACACATAACAGCCCAAGACAGAATGCTGAGAACTCTGCGTTTCATGATCTCCTCCGACGGGGAATTCTGCGGTCCGGACCACGCGATGTCAAGCAAGTTCGCGGTCGCAGCGAGAGGAACTTCCGGCACGCGGGTTCCGTAGTGATAGAAGTGGAGGTGTGCCCATGCTGATCCTGCGGTTTGTCGGATTCTTATTGGTGGCCGCGGTTTCATTCGCGCAGAGTGCGCCGCCCGAGCAAGCGAAGGAGCCCGAGCAGGCGACCACGCAGCTGACCGCCGATGAAATCATGGCGCGCGTGGCAGCCAACCAGGACCGCAGCGAAGCCCTGCGCAAGCAGTACGTCTACCTCCAGCACACGCACATTCTCACGCGCAAACCCAAGGGGCGTTTGCTCCGCGAAGAAACGGCGGACTACGACGTTGTTCCCACAGCCGATGGAACTCAGAAAGAACTCAAAACGATTACCGGTCGCTATTGGAGCAAGGGGACGTACGAGACCTTCGAGGGCGAGCCGGTTCCTGCGTCCGACAGTCTCGATGGCAATTTGATCCATGATTTCCGCGAGGATCTGTCGAATGAGAAGTCCAAAGACGGGTTGGGGAAAAACTTGTTTCCCCTGACGACCGAGGGGCAGAAGGACTATGAGTTCAAACTGCTGGGGCAGGAGGAGCAGCAGGGACGCAGCGTCTACCACATCGGATTCAGGCCCAAGGACAAGAACGACATTTCGTGGGCTGGAGAAGCGTACATAGACGCGGCGGAGTTTCAGCCGGTGCGCGTGTTCACCAAACTGTCGCGGCGGATTCCGTTTGGGGTGCGGACCTTCCTGGGAACCGATCTGCCTGGGATTGGTTTCAACGTGGTGTACAAGCGGCAGGAGGATGGAGTGTGGTTCCCTTCTACTTTCGGGACGGAATTTCGCATCCACGCGCTGTTCTTCATCAACCGGGAAATGACAGTCTCGCTCGAGAACACAGGCTTCCAACGCACACACGTGGAGAGCAAGATGAAGGTGATCGGGCCAGTAGAGTGAGAGGTGCCAGAGGACAGCGTCCGCGTCCCGCATCGGATGGACCGAAGTTATTGGTCGCCTGCGCGGCGGAGGATCTGCACCTCCATCGGGCGCAGGCTCACGCGCACGACGTGCAAGGGGCCATGTCCGGTTGACCCGTCGACTTCCTGCACCGTTGCGGTTCCTTACGGAACGGGGCGGACAGGCTGTGGAGCAAGCGGACCCGCCTGATTGCTATATTAAGACGTTGAAGGCGTCACCTTCCGCACTGAGCAGAATCTCGACGATGACATCGAGTTGCTGCGCCTGCGTGGGATTCGTGTTCGCAGCGACGACGACCTCCTGATCATTCAGAATCCGCGAGAACGCGATCACTCCCTGAGGAAATCCCGAAACTCCAAAGGTCACTCCATCGCCTGAGAGCGGGCGAAAATAGAATCGTCCGTAGCGCAGCGCCGATTGTTGCGCACGCACGGTCGCAATTTGCTGGATGTGCTGGTAGAAATCGCTCTGCTCGTCGAATCCAGGGCCTCCCCAAAGCGCCTCGCGTACAGCGGGATCGCTGCCGGCGCCGTGCAGCCCCTGCTCGGTGCCGTAATAAAGGCAGGGAATTCCAGGCAGCGAGTAGAGGCAAGCCAGTCCCAGAGTTACTTGATCGTCAAACTGCGTGGGGTTCGCGGGATCGACGTAGCGAATGCGTTGCTTCACGTCGTGATTGTCGAGAAAAGTGACGAAGTAGCGGGTGGCGTCGCCGTGGGAACTGAGCACGTCAGCTTCAACGTTCTTGCGATTCTGATACATGCCGACGACTGCGCTCGGCGGAGCGAATCCTTTCACGACGGGCTTGAGACTATTGAACAACGGATAGTCGAGCGCTGCGTCGACTCCGACCATGTCACTCTGGTCGCTGGTGTTTCGTCCGACGAAGGTCGCGATATCCTGCTCAGCATTCGCGTCGAAGACTTCTCCGAAGGTAAAGAAATTCTTCTTGCCGATGCTCAAGGCAAATTCGCGCATGGAGTTTCCGAAAAGCCGGGGAAGATCGCCCTTCAGGTAGCGGAGCGTATCGATGCGGTAGCCGTCGATGTCGAAGCGGGCGATGACGTACTGGTAGGCGCGAATCAGGAAGCGCTGCAGATCGGGATCGGCCGTCATCAGTTGTTTCAGGACGCTGAAATCGCCGACGGTGTCATCTCCGTTGCCATCCGGAGTGCCCTGACGGCGGAAGAACTGGTTCTGCTGAAGCTCCGATGGCCAAACCACCGCATCCGGGGATGGATTGGCAATGGCCGCAACATCGGGGAAGTCCGGGCGCGCGGCGCCGGTTTGATCGCGCCACTGAACCGGTTGCGGCGAACCGTGAAAGCTGGCCTGCGCCCCCTGATTGCTGATGCAGAACTGGTCCGTCGGATCGCATTGATAGGCAAACGCGTTGCCGGTATGGTTCAGAACGATATCGAAGATGACGAGCAGGTCTTGCTGGTGGGCCGCGTCCACGAGTTCGCGCAGTTCGATGTCGGCGGTGGCGGGATTATCGGCGAAACGAGGCTTCGCGCTGATGAAGTTGTGAATGCCGTAACCGTGATAGGTGCCGGGATCAAAAGAAAAATTCTTGAGAACCGGACTGAGCCAGATGGCTCCAGCGCCCAGTTGCCTGATGTAGGTAAGTTGCTGCTGCACGCCCGAGAACTTTCCGCCCTGAAACCCGAAGAAGTTCGGATCGTCGAATGGCTGATGGGCGGGAGGCGCGGAGGGGATTGTTGAAACGATCGAGCATCAGAAAGTAGATCCAGCGGTCGCGCCAGTCTTCCGGCGAAGGAAAGGGAGCAGCGGCCGGGCTGGGTGGAGTGACGGCTTGGTCGAGGACAGACTGGAAATCTCCAGCGAACAGCGAGGTTGGCACAACGCACCTCCAGGAGGGTTACCAATGAGGAAGGATCTGGGGGCCCGGCGAGATACTAACTCAGCTCAGGCTAGTCGCCCATGGGACTTGCATGTCGTACGGAATTTGGAACAGGAGGGGCTCTCGGTAATTCGGGACGAAAAGGACGAGTCGAGCTTCGCTCGACGGACAGCCGAAGGCGGCTGTCCCCACATAAGAACCTAGTCGCCGCTGGCGTGGTGCTGCGAGGGGACCAGGACCAGGCGCGGGCGGGCCGTCTCCGGCTGCGCGTTGCGGCCGAACGCGTTCAGGATGCAGATGACCGCGACATAGGCGGCCAGGACGCCGAGGCTAACGGACGCGATGACGGTGACGAAGAGGAGGACGGGCATAATGAGCGAGATCACGGTTCGACCAACCTTAGAAATTCAGAGTCTGTTGCGCCTCTCCCACCTTCTTATTGCCTGAGCGCGAATCTTCAATCTACCCTGCGTTGACGCTCCGCGCTGTTGACGACTAAGATACGGAGTAGAGCTGTGCAATTCCACTTTCCATCAATTCTGGTTACCTGTCGACGTTACGGAAGGGGCATGAACCCCGGCGAATGATGGCGATTACCAAGATTTCCGTCCGTGGCGCCCGGCAGCACAATCTCAAGAACATAGACGTTGAGATTCCACGGAACACCCTGACGGTGGTAACCGGGCTGAGTGGGTCGGGGAAGTCCTCGCTCGCCTTCGACACGATTTATGCCGAGGGCCAGCGCCGCTNNTCACCGAGATCTACGATTATCTTCGCTTATTATTCGCTTCGATCGGTGCGCCGCATTGTCCCAAGTGCGGGCGGGCGATCAGCCGCCAGTCGGCGGATCAGATTGTCCAGCGCGTCATGGCGCTCAGTCCTGAGGATCGCGTCATGGTCATGGCGCCGATCGTCCGCGGGCGCAAGGGCGA
>PMUM01000231.1:12201-12393 GCA_003166855.1 Acidobacteriaceae bacterium
ACCGCCTGCTGGTGAAGCCGGGGATCGAGCATCGCCTGGAAATGTCAGTCGCCTCAGCGATGAAGCTGGCGGGCGGGCTGGTGCAGGTTGCCGTGGTGGGCGGTGACGAGCAACTTTATTCGGAGAAGCTGGCGTGTCCGGATTGCGGGATCAGCGTGCCGCAACTGGAGCCGCGGTCGTTTTCGTTTAACA
>PMUM01000045.1 GCA_003166855.1 Acidobacteriaceae bacterium
CGGTCTACTTCGGACGCTTACAAATCAAGTTGGCTAGACTCATCAGCAGCATCACCAATCCCCACAGGATTGCCGACGCCAAGGCCAGAGCTGTCTCTGCGCCATCTCGCATGCGAGTATCGGTCCGGCTTTCATGAACGAGCGACTACAATTCATGAATGCCCAACAAGGCCAACAGGCGTCGCAGGTGCCAATTTTCACAAGGTCGCTGAAACTCACCGTGATGGTGCAGTCCCAGCCTGCCTTGGGGCTTGTTCCGCAGGTAGATTTGTCACTGAAGTCGCCCGGTCCGTTCCTCCCATCGTGATGCTGCTGATCGCCAGCGCCGTGCTCTGGTCGTTGGTGAGAATCACCGTCTCGGGTTTCTTCGCGCCACCCTTGACCGATCCATAGTTCACAGTGAGCGGTGTCCCCGCCCTGACGCAAAGTCCGCGACAAGGGCTGGGGTACCTTCATTGCGGACGGTGAGCGTCTAGTTCACGGTGAATTTCGTTGGACTGTTGGCCGTTCCGCCTGGCGTGGTGATCGAAATCGTCACCGCACCCGCCGCTAATCCCGATGGCACAACCGCCGTTACCCGCGAGTCGGACTCCACCGTGAATGTGGTCGCTTTCACTGTGCCAAATTTCACTGCACTCGCCTGAATCAGTCCCGTGCCGTTGATCGTCACCAAGGTTGCCGGTGGACCGCTCGGCGGCGTGAAGCTCGTAATCTTCGGCTTCACGTTATACGTTTGCGGACTCGTCAGCGTAGTCGTGCCCGTGGTCACCGTAACTGCGCCCGTGTGTGCTCCTGCGGGAACGACAGCCGTGAGGTAGGTAGTGCCCGAGCGCGTCACCGATGTAGCTGCCACGCCGCCAAACTTCACCACGGACGCGCTAGTGAAGCCCTGCCCGAACATGCCCACGCTCGCACCCACGTTGCCTGTCTTCTCGGTCGGCTCCAGACTTACAAACGGCTTATCGCCCGTAGCCACGCTGAAGAACGTGCCTTGGCAGCCCTGGGGGCAGTTGGGGGGGATAAAGCCGCCAGCGGGAGTTGTTCCATACACCAGTCCGTTCGTATTCTGAATCAGCGTGGAGCTGGGCGAGTTCCCGTCAACGTCGGTGGACGGAAACATCCATGCCGAGAACACGTTGGCGGAAGTCAGTTTGTAGATGCTGCCGCCGTAAAGCCCGTAAGCCGGGTTAACCCCGTAGAAGGTTCCGTCGGCCACTTGCAGCATATTCACCGGAGGACCGGCATTGTTGACGCACGCCGCATCGGTCGCATTGTTGAAATCGTGCAAATCAGTAGCGACTCCGGCGGTGGTCAGCTTGTAGATATTTCCCCAGCCATTCGCCGCTCCCGAGTTCGTGGCTCCATACAGCTTCCCATCCTTGCCCTGAATCAATCCAGTACATGGAACCTCCCCGGTTGTGAGCGCGAAGTCGTGAATTTCTTTGAAAACACCTGCCGTGCTGATCCTGTACACGCAGCCATCGGTCGAGACGACTGCGCAGTCCGCAAGCGTGCCGTAAAGATTGCCATCGCTAGCTTGGACCAAATTTGAAGGGTGGCAGTCGCTGCCGGAAAAAGTATGCAGATTCGTGTACACGCCCGCCGGGGTCATCCGGTAAACATTTCCGCAGATCTGAACTTCATTTCCAGACACGCCATAGAAATTGCCATCGCTGGCCTGGATCGGCGGGTATACGGGTAGAGAGTCGCCGTTCACGCCAGTGAAGTCATGCAGATCGGTAAACACTCCGGCTGGCGTCAGCCGGAAAATGCTGCCGAGGCCAGTTGCCGGATTCCCTGCGATGCAAGTTCCGTAGAAGTTTCCATCGCTGCCCAGCGTCAGCCCAGCGCCACCACAATTGGTCCATTGCTGCGGGAAGCTGTAAAACACGCTTTCCGCTCCAGCCGGAGATATCTTGTAGACCGCGCCGCCGCCGTTCGCTCCGCAGACCGCACCATCCCCGTACATATTGCCGTCGCGGCCTTGCACGATGTTGCCTTCGGGCTTGCAGGCGTCGGTCAAAGCAAGTGGGAAGGTGTGCAGCACGGTGGGCGTCTGCGCCTGCGCCGGAACGGCCGCTCCGGCGAACATAACCACAACGGCAATCACGGTGACCGCGATTGCAGTCATGCCCGAGCGCCTGCCTTGACGATGATTCGAGTTCATTGTTTGTCTCCTGAGAGTGAATTACGTTTAGGTCTTTTTCGAGGGGGAACCCCTCCCCCACATGTGCGCCCAACTGTGCGCCGCGATGAGCCGCTCGGTCAATGGTCTGAAGATAGCGGGAGGTTGGTGCGTATCTGGCGAAATAAGATATTTATTTGCAAGCATTTAAGCGAACTTATTGTCTGGCAAGGCCGCCTTCGTCTAGCCCAAGCGAATGTCTTTTCTCCCGGTCTGGTCAGGTGCTAAACTACAGACCCCCCAACCGTCCTTATCAGCCCGGGGTGCAAGTAGCGGATTTCCTGCAAGTCGGGCGACGTAGTCGGGTACGCGATCTCACGAAGCACTTGGCAACGGACGCGGAGATTAGGCTTCGGCAGAACCGCTTCTGATTTGTCCGACACATGAAGAGTAAGTAAAGGGTCAAAACAAGTCTGCCGAAGCGGTTCTTCCACTCCCGCGGCGTACCCGCGCCCAGCAGTTGGCGCAGGATCAGGCTTAGATTGAACGCGCCCACGTGGATCAGTTGCCGCTTCCAAATGTTTTCCTGTCCGCGCATATGGCAGCGCCGCATCCCGCCCGTCTCGTAGCAGTGCGCGAAGCTGCGCTCGAC
>PMUM01000126.1 GCA_003166855.1 Acidobacteriaceae bacterium
TTTAGCCCGGCGCACATAAATCTCCGTTACACTCATGCCCCCGCCAAGGGGGTGATCGCCTCTTCGTGAAGTCGTCCATTCATTTCCCCCGGAAGTGTGCACTATTGACCAGCTACTAGAACCTGCAGCGGGTATGCTGCTCTTACTGTTAACAAACGGAACACGGTCATAGGTTAGCGACTGTACGTCATTCGACCCTCACGACCGGTTCAAACTTCGGCTGGACTCAATCTCTGAGTCCGGCCTTCTTTTTTTGCCAGCGTACCCGACTTGTTCGTTGACATAACTCCCCCATTTCACTCATCTTCGGCTAGGCACGGATTTGGAGTGAATACGCCTGAGAAACATCAGGGATTCGTCCACTGCTCCTGTGGCACGTTATAAATCCCACCGACACGGGAGATATGAAGTCGCGGATCACTGCGCCGTCAATCGAAGTAGTCGCACAGGCCGTGACGCACCCAGTTCGAGCTTTGGTGCTAAGATGCTCCACCCATATCTTCGACCGTAGTTGTCTATATGCAAGTCGACTCCGGCCGACGCTCGGCAGTCGCTTGTCCTGACCACCCGGGTTAAGATGAGAGCAGGCCATATGTGCCCCGGGAGATGAACATTCGCTGGTTTGCCTGCTCACTGACAGTGCTACCTTTGCTCGCGGTACTGATGCCGCAAGCGGCTGTGCATCCCCAGTCACCGCCGAAACCGTCCTCCTCTTCGGCTATGCCCGCCGCCGAAAGCCCGATCCAGTTCACTTTCGAGCCCATTGATTTCAAGCTCGACAGCGACGAGACGCCCGAACGCCACGCGCCAGAAACCATGGCGGGCGGCGTGGCGGTCTTCGATTACAACAACGACGGCAAGCTCGACATCTTCTTCACCAACGGAGCGGACATCAAGACGCTCCACAAGACCTCCGCGAAATATTCCAACCGGCTTTTCGAAAACGACGGCCACGGCCATTTCACCGACGTGACGGAGAAGGCCGGGCTGGCCGGAACGGGCTACGACACCGGCGTTGCGATCGGGGACTACGACAACGATGGCTACGAAGATATTTTTGTGGCGGGCGTGTATCGCAACACGCTGTACCACAACAACGGGAACGGCACGTTCACGGATGTCACGACCAAGGCCGGGCTGAATAAGCCTGATGCAGAGTATGGGCCGTTATGGTCCGTCGCCGCCGCGTGGGTCGACGTGAATAACGATGGGCTGCTCGATCTCGTCGTCATCAACTATTTGAAGTGGGACTTCGATCACGAGCCCGTTTGCGAGGCCTATGGGCATCGCGACTACTGCCATCCCAAGTTCTACAAACCCACGCCCAACCAGCTGTTCCTTAATAACGGGGATGGAACGTTCCGCGACGCTTCTGTAGAAGCGGGGTTCCGCGCGCATCCGGGAAAAGGGATGGGCGTCGCCGCTGCCGATTCTGAACTCTCCGGCAGGATGGACCTGATCATTCCCAACGACAAGCTGATGAACTCCTTCTACCGGAATAAGGGAGGCGGGAAGTTCGAAGAGGTTGGTTTCGAAGAGAACGTTGCGCTGCGGGAAGACGGGATCTACATTTCCGGCATGGGAGTCGATTTCCGCGATCTGGATAATGACGGTTATCCCGACATCATTCTGGTCGCGCTCGACGGAGAGACGTTTCCTCTGTACCGGAACACGGGGAAAGGAAGCTTCGTCGAAGTCACCCGCGAGAGCAACATGACGAAGCTGACTTTGCCCATGGCGGGTTATTCGCCGACGATTGCCGATTTTGATAACGATGGGTGGAAGGACATCTTCGTTTCACGCGGGCATGTGCAGTCACTGCAGGCGTCGCAAAACTTGGTAGTGGCTCAGCCGAATACAGTCTTTCGCAATCTGGGTGGCATGAAGTTCTCTGCTTTAACCGCGGAGGCGGGACTGACGGCCGAACCTCCTTCTCGGCACAGGGGCTCGGCGGTTGGAGACTTGAACGGAGACGGCAGGCTGGACGTGGTCGTCAGCGCAATCAGTGCACCGGCGGAGATCTGGATCAACCAGAGTCCAGGGAACAATCATTGGGTGGAATTCAAGCTCCAGGGAACGAAGAGCAACCGCGACGGCATTGGAGCGAGGATCAAGGTGGTGACGAAGTCCGGGTCACAGTACAACCACATGACTACCAGCGCCGGGTATGCATCGTCGAGCGCAGGCCCGGTTCATTTTGGACTCGGGCCGAACGCGTCTGCCGATCTGGTCGAGATCCGGTGGCCTTCGGGAATCGTGCAGCAGATGCGGGATGTGGCGGGGGACCGTGTCGTGCCAGTCAAAGAGCCGACGAAGTGAACCACCAAGGACACGAAGGATCACGAAGGTCTAGCTGAATATCTGATGGAGCGCCGGATAGATTTTCCGATAGGTGCGATAGTTCTGCTGCAGGATTTTTGAATTCGTTGGGCTCAGCGGTATTCGCGAGGCCACGCGCACAACTTTGTCACACGCCTCGTCAACGGAACTCCACGCACCCACTCCTGTGCCCGCCAGAATGGCTGCGCCGTACGCAGCGCCTTCCTCGGCCGCAACAATTTCTACTTCGTGCGCATAGACGTCTGCCTGAATCTGGCGCCACAACGGCGAGCGCGCGCCGCCACCTCCAAGGCGAATCGACGTCACCGGAATTTTCATCTCCTCGAAAATCGTGAACGTGTCTTTCAGGCTGTAGGCAACGCCTTCCATAACCGCGCGAATGATGTGCCCACGCGTGTGGGAAGCCGTCAGTCCGACGAGAGCGGCGCGAGCGTTGGGATCGAGATGCGGCGTGCGCTCGCCCATGAGGTACGGCACCCAGAATGCGCCCTCCGAACCAACGGGTGCTGCGGCGGCTTCGTCGGCGAGGATGTCGTAGGGATCGCGTCCGTCTCTTGAAACTACCCCGAAGCGATCGCGGAACCAGCGCAAGGATAATCCCGCGGACTGCGTAACACCCATCACATGCCAGCGCCCAGGAATGGCGTGGCAGAAAGTATGCAGCCGTCCTTGCGGATCGAGTGCTGGACGGTCGGTCGCGGCAAAGACGACGCCAGAAGTTCCGATGGTGGCGCTGACCGCGCCGGCACGCGCGATGCCCATGCCGACGGCGCCCGCCGCCTGATCTCCAGCGCCAGCAACTACAGGAGTTCCGACTCGCAGGCCCGTGGCCTCTGCGCCGGCACCGGACACCTTTCCGCAAACCGCAGGAGATTCGTGCAGCGCCGGAAGCAGGCCAACATCAATTCCGGACTTGCTCAAAACTTCGTTCGACCACCGGCGGTTGGCGACGTCGAGGAGAAGCGTGCCCGACGCGTCCGCCATGTCGATGGCGCGTTCTCCCGTAAGCCGGAAGCGCACGTAGTCCTTTGGCAGCATCACGTGCGCCACGCGGGCCCAGTTCGCAGGTTCGGTCTCGCGCACCCAGAGCAGTTTGGTCAGCGTGAAATTGGTGAGCGGAGGATTGCAGGTCAGCTGGATCAGCGCGTCGCGGCCAAACAATTTCTCCAGTTCGTGGGTTTGCGCTTCGCTGCGCTGATCGCACCAGATGATCGCGCTGCGCACGACCTCATCGGCGGAATCGAGCAGGACAGCGCCGTGCATCTGTCCCGAGAACCCGACGCACTTGATCTCGTCGGCACGAAGATTGGAAGAATGCAGCGCCTTGTGGACCGCCAATCCGCAAGCGCGCCACCAGTCGCGCGGATCCTGCTCGGCCCAGCCCGGCCGCGGGCTGAGGAACGGCTCGTGGTCTTCCGATCCGGAGACGATGACCTTCCCCGTCTCGTCCATCACGAGGGCACGGGTGCCGCCGGTGCCTACGTCGATACCAAGGTACGCGATGTTCCCTCCTCGAAGTCCCCTTGACGCTCGCTCGCAACGCGTTTGCTGGGCTAGGCGAAGTCTTCCGCCAGTTCGGCGGCTGCTTCCTGGGCCTGCTCTTCTTTTTCTTTGACCGATTCCTGAGTCTGTCTCTGCAGGAAGAAATCCAGATTCCCTCGCATCACCAGATGCGGAGTCAATGCAACCTGATGCGATCGAGTGGCGCTCTCCACCAGAAACTCGTGCAACATACGGAATGCGATCTGGCCCTGAGCGCGGGGGCGCTGGTAAATGGTCGCGGCTACCGCGCCCGATCGAATCTGAGAAACAAGGTCGGGAAACAGATCTGTGGTGATAATGGTCAGACGATCGAGCAACTTTGCATCACGGGCCGCATTCAGCACGGGGATGGAAGCCTCTGTAGATACGTAGACCCCGGACAAGTCCGGAGTTTTTTCAAACAGCTTGCGGCACTTGTTGTAGGCTTCCGCCTCCACGTCATGATCTTCGATGGGCTTCAGCAGGCGAAGGTTCGGATAAAGAGACCGCAAGGTATTGTCAAAGGCGGCGAACTTTTCCGCGTGCTCGGTGATCGCCATATCGAAAAGGGTGATCGCGACCGATCCTTCGCGCGGGCCAATGAATCTTCCCATCAGATCAGCGGCAATCGATCCGCTGGCCAGTGTGTCGATCGCGACGATGCCCAGTCGTCCACTATAGGGAGCATCGGTGGCGACACAGACGACGGGAATGCGGGCGCGGGAGGCGCGGCGAATCCAGGCCCGCAAGACTTGCGGACGGCTCGGGAAGCTGATGATGCCATCTACTTTGTCGTTGATGGCCGCTTCGAAAGCCTCTTCTTCTCCTTCGCCGAGACGCGGATAAGTTCGAAACTCGACCTCGACATTTTCAAGCAGGATCGAACCGGCAGCTTCACGAATGCCGGCTCGCACCTCGTCCCAAAACGATGTAGTTCCCTGGAGGGTGTTGACCGAGATACGCAGACTCTTTTTGGAAGACAAATACCGCGCCGCAAGATTTGGCCGGTACCCGAGAGTTCTCGCCATCTGCAAGACTCTTTCTTTGGTGAGCGGGCTGACCCCTGGATTGTCATGCAGCGCTCGATGCACAGATCCGATCGATGTGCCCAGGGCCTTCGCAATGTCACGGAGAGTCGTGGGAGCTTTGCCCATTTTTCTTGCCCGCGTTCCCGCCGGCGACCGGAAGTACTTCAAAATAGCCCGGGGGGAGGGCTGTCCGGTCGCCGGAACCGTAAACGTTAACGGAACTGAGCAAAATGCGCAACTATGCTGAAGGCTAGTGTCGATCAGGAGTGTCTGGGGGCCCGGACGCCGCCTGCATGCGACCCTTCTGGTCAGGAATGCCGGATAATCGATAGATCCACTTACAAATTGTGTCGCGCCAGACGATGGCTTGGCTCGCTTGATATTGCAGGCGCTGCAAAATGTCATGATAGCGATCCTGGTCGACGTGCCTCTCCAGCAACTGCCACTGCGCAATGAAGTCGCGGGCCTGATCCGCGCCGTCGTAGTGTGAATCGTACACGTGCTGAATTACGGTCTTGCCGGAATGCAGCACATAGGTGTACGGCACGTGGTGGAAAAACAGCAGCAGGTTGTCGGCGCAGCTGGCCAGCGATTCGTACAGCTTTTGCACCTCCGGCGGATACTGGCCGATGTATCCGGTGCCGGTCGCGATCGTGCGATCCATGCCGATTCCCTGATGATCGGCGCGGTGCCATTGTCCCCAGCCATTTTCTTCCGAAGATTCCGGCCCGGGATCGTAATGATTTCCGAGAATGTTGGTGAGCGTGCCTGCGCCCAGTGGACCCGTGTAGCTTTCGTAGACGTGCCACGAAGTGAGTTGCATCGCAGTAATGGTCTTTACCACGAGCGGGTCGCTGCCGAAGGTGAGGTGCGTCCATTCATCGATAATTTTTTCGGCGCTCAAGTTCGGGTCCCATGCCAGGCGTCCGAAGCCGTAGAGATTGGCCATGGCTAACGGACTGCCGAGCCAATTCGCATCCATACCGACGTTGGCTACGCCCACGAAACCGCCGACGGGGCGATGGAATGTTCGACCCGCGACCAGATCCTTGACCGGCGTGGCATTCGCGTCGACGCGCATGTCGAAGTCGAGGACTTCTTTCCACATGGGGACGAGGAAGCATAGATGGCGCTGTTGTCCGGTGTACTCCTGCGTCACTTGCAGCTCGATCGCTTCGTTGGTGCGGCGCAAGCCGGCGAACAGCGGGGAAGCCGGTTCGCGCACCTGGAAATCGATTGGACCATTCTTAATTTGAATGATGACGTTGTCGTCGAAGGCGCCGTCGAGGGGATGGAAATTGTCGTAGACCGCTTTCGCGCGATCGTTTTTCAATTCGTGCCAGTCGAGGTGATGGTTGTAAACAAACGCTCGATAGAACACGACGCCGCCGTGCGGCTTGAGAGCGCGCGCAATCACATTGGCGGCGTCGGCAGGCGTTCTGCCGTAGGTGGAGGGACCGAGGCGTCCCTCGGAATCGGCTTTGACGACGAAGCCGCCGAAATCCGGAATGTGCCGGTAGATCTCGTCAACTATCTTGCGCCACCACTCCGCAACCCGCGGATCCAGCGGATCAAACGTATCCAGTCCGCCGATCACTTTCGGGCTGCTCATATCGACGGACAACGAAAGCTGCACACCCCACGGCCGGAATACGTCGGCGATGCGGCTGACTTGCGCGATGAAACTGTCCTCGAGAATGCCGGGAGCGGCATTCACGTTGTTGATGGTGCATCCGTTGATGCCGACCGAAGCCAGCAGACGTGCGTATTCAGAGGCTCGGGTGAGGTCGCCGCGAACGTTTCCATCGGCGAAGAAGATCGACGGACCGCCGTAGCCACGCTCGATGCGGCCGTCGAGATTGTCCCACTGGTTGACCCAACGGATGGGAGCATACGGCTGCTGCTCTTCATCGATCGCGGCGAGACTTTCGGCGCGGGCAATCTTGCTTAGCAGAGCGAACACGCCATAGAGAACGCCGCGGTCGGTAGAGGCAGTAATCAGCAGACATTCGGATCCGCGGATCTTCGCTGTCTTTAACCAGTAGCCATCGGATCGCAGATCCCGGGGCAGGTGTAACTCCGGGGCCAGTGCGCGCAGTTGGGGCAGCGTTCCGAGAACGATGGCATTCTCTGGAGCCGATTTTTCAGCCACGAGCAGAGTTTCGCCCAACATTTGCGCAACCCCGCGCACCAGCTCCTGCTGTGCAGTCTTGAGCACCACGAAATCGTCGAGCACTACGGTCTTGTGCGGCAGGCGCTGGTAGGTCTTGGCCGCTTGCGGGCTCAGCGCGGAGTACCGCAGCCAGGCCTCAGCTCCGGTCTCGGCCGCGGCCGTCACAGCCAACACGCAGAGCAAAGCTGCGCCCAGGACCGCGAATCGCAGCGCCGTCTTTATGGACCGGGTGGATCGCATCGCAACGAGTATAAGAGGAGAGAGCAGGTCTCAGTCCATAATCCCATTGCTTTTGCCACGTCAGAAGCCTAAGATTCGCGGCTGGAGGGCCTGCCATGAATACGTCCGGCCCGATCTACAGCCATCTCCTGAAGCTCGCCGCGATTACCTTCCTGGCCACTTCTGCTTTTTCCCAGGCGCCACCCAAATACGATCCCGCCACCGAAGGCACGGTCAAGGGGATCGTGGAAGAGGTGAGGCTGGTTCCTCCTTCAGGCGGCAAGCCCCTCACCTACCTGACATTGAAGAACGGCTCCGACGCCGTTCAGATTTTTCTTTGCCCCAAGAAATTTCTTGACGACATGGGTATTGAATTCAAGCCGCAGGAACAGATTGAGATTACGGGCTCCAAGGTGAAACAGGATGGAGCGGACTTGACGCTCGCCCGCGAAGTGGTGAAAGGCGGAGAGACTCTGACGCTACGTTTCAAAGACGGCAAGCCAGCCTGGTAGATCATCCCTTGTTTTCTTGAAGGTAAAAGGGCTGCAGGCCGGATCCGAAATGTCAGGGAGCCATCCATTCGGTAGAGCTGAAAAACTCTTACTCCGCAGACGTGAACTGTGGCAATATTTGTTCCAAGACGTGATCCCCCCTATGTACTCTGTTCGCTTAATTCTCTGGACGGTAAGTATGGGATATGCAGGATTCCTTTTGACCGGCCAGGGGCTGCGAACTTTCAACAGCCTCTCAATTTCGGAAGCATGCCTCGGAGCTTTAACCGGGTTTCTGCTGGCTATCATGTTCATTCTCCGAGAGAGGCGGCGACAAAGACCTGCCTTAGTCACATATCCCATGGCTCACATCCTCCCGAATTGGGGCACATCCGAAGAAGACCGCGGCGCAGATCCAAAGCCGAAGCCTTGAGTACAAACAACCAGGCTGAGGTTCGGACTGCTCACGCTTAATCAGGCCAGGCCGGGTGGTCCAGGCTTTTGATCTTGCGCCCGCCCGCAACACCTAGGGTTCTTGATAACCTCAAGATAGACCTTTATTCAGCGCCCAGGAGATCGCCCGGCTTTGCCACCGCTCATTAATGTACGCAGCATCTCGAAAACCTTCGGCGCCGATCCGCTTTTTCAGAACGTGTCCTTCACGGTTTCTGAGGGAGATCGTATTGGACTGATCGGTCCTAATGGCTCGGGCAAGTCCACCCTGCTCCGAATTCTTGCGGGAACTGAAGATACTGACGACGGAGAGATCGCCGTCCGCAAACGAATTCGCCTGAGTTACGTAGAGCAAGAGTCGGAGTTCCGGCCGCGAGACACGGTGCGGTCGGTGGTCGATGCTGCATTGAAGAAATCTGCGGTGCCCGAGTCGGAGCGAGGCACGCGCTTTGCCGAAACTCTGGGGCGTGCAGGCTTCGTCGACTTGGACGCCGAAGCAGCTGCGCTCTCCGGAGGCTGGCAGAAACGGCTGGCGATCGTTGAGGCGCTGGTGCAGGGTCCCGACATCCTGCTGCTCGACGAACCAACGAATCATCTCGACCTAGCCGGCATCGAGTGGCTCGAAGAGGTGCTGGAGCAAGCCGGTTTCGCTTGCGTGGTCATCAGTCACGACCGCTACTTTCTGGAAAACGTTGCCACCGAAATGGCGGAACTCAGCCGCATCTATCCCGACGGTTTGCTGCGGGTGAAGGGACGCTACAGCACGTTCCTGGAGAAGAAGGAAGAATTCCTGCACGCGCAATCGAAGCGGCAGGAAGCGCTGGAGAATCTGGTTCATTCCGAGATCGAATGGCTGCGCCGCGGGGCCAAGGCACGCACCCGAAAGTCGAAGGCGCGCATCGACAAGGCCGGCGAGTTGATGGAAGAACTCGCAGACCTGAACACGCGCACCCGCAGCGGGACGGCGCAAATCGATTTTTCCGCCACCGACCGCAAGACCAAGCGGCTGATCGAACTGCAGGCTGTCTCCTATGAAATCGGAGGGCGGCGGCTGTTTCAGGGTTTGAACTTCATTATTTCCGCGGGGCTGAGGGTTGGGTTGGTGGGTCCGAACGGCAGCGGCAAGACGACTCTGCTCCGCTTGTTGCGCGGAGAAGTGGCTGCGACCACAGGAGAGATTCGTCGCGCTGAAAAGCTGCGCATCGTGTACTTTGACCAGCGACGCGAGCTTGATCCGAATGTGACCTTGCGCCGGGCACTGGCTCCCGAGGGCGATTCGGTCATCTATCAAGACCGTGTGGTTCACGTGGCTTCGTGGGCGGCGAAATTCCTGTTCAAAGGCGAACAACTCAACCAGCCAGTCGAACGACTCTCCGGTGGAGAGCGGGCGCGCGTCTTGATCGCTCAGTTGATGCTGCAGCCTGCCGACGTTCTGCTGCTCGATGAGCCCACCAACGATCTCGACATCCCGACTCTCGAGATCTTGGAAGAAAGCCTGCTGGAGTTTCGAGGCTCGCTCGTTCTCGTGACACATGATCGCTACATGCTCGACCGAGTGTCGACGATCGTGTTGGGTCTGGATGGTCAAGGCGGTGCCGAGCGATTTGCTGACTACTCGCAATGGGAGACCTGGCAAGCAGATCGGCTGCAAGCAGCGCAGACCGAAACACGCGATACTTCACGAGCAGCGCCGCAATCGACATCGTCGAAGAAGAAGCTTTCGTATCTCGAAGCTCGCGAATATGCCAGCATCGAGGAACGTGTGGCAGCGGCAGAGCATGTGTTAGACGCGAAGAGGACAGCCGCCGAAGACCCTGCCATTGCCAGCGACGCCACGCGCCTGATGAACGCTCACGCCGAGCTTGAAGCGATTCAACACGAAGTGGATGAGCTGTACGCGCGTTGGGCAGAGCTGGAGAAGAAGCAAGCCTGATTCGAATCGGATCAGGATGCAAGACAGAAGGCAATGATCGTATCTCCTCGCTTGCCAGTACTCTTCTCGAGTTCCTTCAGCAGGCGCGATTCCAGGTCGTCCGGATCAGGCTTCATCTCGCAAGCGGCAATCTCTTTGTCGGACGCGCCTTGGAAGCAGAGTTCGCAAACTCCCAGGCCGTCCTCAGACCGCACCGGGGGGCCGAAGACACGGCAGGTCATGGGGCGCGATTCGTAGAGTTCGCAGAGTCCCGTCTCGGGGTCAAGGACCGGGCAGGGTTCGTCGTTCGCAAAGTCGGCGAACTGCCGCTCAGCCTCTTCTCCTTGCATGCAACAAGCCGCTGAGGAGATCTCCGGGAAACTCCGGTGAGAGCCGGGCGACCGACTCGCGCGCACGCTGTCGGATTCGCGCGGCACGCTCCGGGGCGTGCTTTTCCAGATCTTCCAGGCCTTGCCGCAAGCGCAGCGCGTCGAGCTGATTGATAGCGAAGGCACCGATGCAGCACTGCGTGCATCCGGGGCGGCATGCCAGCCATGCGCCGCTGCGGCGCGTGGCATCGGCTAGGGCGGAGTCGACGATCTGGATCAGCTTGTGATCTCCGCGCCATGGAAAGCAACCGCTCATCTTGAGTCCGCCCATCTAGAAAGGATAGCGCAGCGAAGCCCGAGATCCTTCACTCCGTCTGAAAAACGGCTTCGTTCAGGACGACAACGTCGTTGTTTTCACATCCCTAAGAGGTTGGTTTGCAGCTTGGCATAGCCGTGGCTCGTGTGCCCACGGATTGAGCGGAGCCGAGGCGAGTTCGTCGACCAGCGGGGACCGGGGATCGAGAAGGAAGCATCTCCTGGCTCACCGTCACCGTCCATCGCTGGACTGATCTTTACAATGGATTTTTTGCGTTGGACTATTCGAGCGAGTCTGCGCCAAACTAGTTGGACATCTTCTGCAGAGTCGCAGAAGTATCCAGACGTTTTGCAGTTTGGTTTCCCCGCGAATGGGTTCCTGTAGTTGACCTCGTCGTCTGCAAGAAGGCCTGCACCGGCAACGGAAAAGGTCGGGGGCGTTTGAGAATCCTGCAATTGGGATGAGGGGGGAGAAGTGTCGGATAAAAAAGCCGTTGTGAGCCTGCGCACCGTCGCCGAACGGGTTGGATTAGCCCCGTGTTCGGTTTCTGCCGTGTTAAACAATACGCCTGCATCGTGGGCGATTCCGCAGCGGACCAAGGAGAGGGTCTTCCGCGCTGCAGGCGAATTGAACTATCGTCCGAATCTATGGGCCCGATCGTTGCGAACCAAACGAACCCGCGTGGTTGCGGCCGTCACTTCTGATATTGGCCGGGCCCCGGTGGCACGGGTCGTGGCCGGAGTGCAAAAACTGTTACATCGCCGGGGCTACCTACTTGCTCTCTCAACTTTTGATTGCGCTTCTGAATGGAACACGATTCCAGTTCAGCTGCAGCAGCGCGGGATCGAAGGCGTCATCGCCATCGACGCAATACTGCCGCAGGAACTGGCATTGCCCGTGGCATCGGTGGAACTCGAGTACATGGATTTTCCGGAACCGTTGGCCGACGAAATGCGGGTATGGTTGTCGGAATTGGGCGAGTCCGCTGCGGATACAGTTCTGAGGCAAATCGAGAAGGAAACTGCTCCCCGCCGAATGAAAGTGGTTCCCAAGCTTCCCAATGCCTACATCGATCTGCCGAATGCACGGCTAAGCGTGGAAGCTGGCACTCGGGAACGCGCTTGAGGAGAGTACGGGCGCGTCGCGGCAAATAGCGGCGGATTTAGCGGGAATTTATTGCCCGACGGGTGCGAGGGCAGGATGCCGGCGCTACTTTTCTTATCGTCACGATCTGCGTCATGTTTTCGCGCGCTGCCCACACTAAGCGACCGAGGCATCTGCCCGGAATCGGTTGCCGCCTTCTTCCGCGGCATCCAGGCGCACTTCGCAAAGCTGGCCAATCAGCGTTCCGGCCCAGCGATATACGTTGTTCTCGCGCACCAGCTTTCGCATGCGCTGCATGCGCAGTTGCTTCTCTTCCGGTTGCATTTCAAGAGCCGCTCGAATCGCCTCTGCGGTCTGGTCGATGTCGTAGGGATTCACCTGAAGTGCATCGCGCAACTCGCGCGCGGCTCCCGTGAAACAACTGAGAATCAAAACACCCCGCTCGTCGTGCCGGGCAGCCACGAACTCCTTCGCCACCAGGTTCATGCCGTCGTGCAACGAAGTCACCAGGCACAGATCGGCGGCGCGGTAATAAGGTTCGATCTCTTTGTGACTGTGCTGCCGGTTCAACAAGACGATCGGCTTCCATTGGCCCGCCTGGAATCTCCAGTTGATGCGGTCCGCCTCCGCCTCCACTTCAGCCTGCAGGTCGTGATATCGCTTAATGTGAGTGCGGGTGGGGGCGCCAATCTGCACGAAGGTAAACACACCTTGATAGCGCGGATATTTTTCAAGAAAGCGCTCGATGGCCAGAAACCGTTCCAGAATCCCCTTCGTATAATCCATCCGGTCGACTCCCACTCCCATGAGGGCCGCCTCGACGCCGAGAGACTTCAGCAGCGTGGCGCGTTCCTCATAGGCTGATTCACGCAGCGGTTCGGCCACTGTCTCTCCCGCTTCCACGCTGATGGGGAACGGCCGCACCGTTGTGTGATGGTCAAGGCGCTGCACGGAGAAGTGTTCCCAATCGATACGCGACTCGACAATCCGGTCGACGGTCTGCAGAAAATTGGTGCAATGCGCCTGAATGTGAAACCCAAGGAGATCCGCGCCCAATAACCCGTCCACGAGTTCGCGCTGCCAAGGACAAATCGCGAACGCCTCCGGATTCGGCCATGGGATATGCCAAAAGAGAGCCACGCGCGCATCGGGCCGGCTCTGCTTGATCAGTCGGGGCAGCAGCGCAAAGTGATAATCCTGCACCAACACTACCGGCCGGACGACGTTTTCCATTTCTTCGAGCAAAGCATCCGCGAACTTTCGGTTCACTTCCTGATAATGCTTCCAGTCGCTGGCGCGGAAGAGCGGCCGCGTGTGGGCGATGTGGCACAGAGGCCAAATTCCCTCGTTCGCGAACCCGTAGTAGTACCCCTCTTCCTCCTCTTTGGTGAGCCAGACTCGGCGCAGGGTATAGCGCGGATCATCCGGCGGAACGATCAGCCGGTCATTCGTGTCCACCATCTCCGCGTCGGCGTCGCCCGATCCATGCGCCACCCACGTTCCATCGCAGGCGCGAAGCACGGGCTCAAGGGCGGTAACCAGGCCGCTGGCCGGCACATTGACTTCGACCGATTTCCCGCGGCGGACGTGCATATAGGGTTCGCGGTTTGAAACCACGAACAGCCTGCCCTCACCCAGGCGCGCGCGAACGTGCACCGCGAGCCGGTCGGACGTCCAAATGGACTCTCCGGATTCGCGCAGTCGAGCTTCCAATGCGGCCGCCGAGCGCGCCGTGTTCAGGCTCTCGGCAAAGGTCGCCACTTCCCGCGCCAGAGGTCGAAACATCTCCAAGTCCGGGACTTTGATCCGCACCGTGCCTCGCCCCGTGCGTAAGGCCTTCATCCAATGAGCGGTCCGCGCGATGGGACCGGCGATGCTCCAGCGGACGATCAGCAGCGTGATGAGAACGATCAGAAAGACGTGCGCCAGCGCGCTCAGGAAGGTCTCACGCCAAATCCGCAGGCTCTCTTGCCGGATATATCCGGAGTCATGAACGATCGCCAGAGTACCGAGGAGATCGTCCCCCCGGTGCAAGGGCCGAGCGTAGATGTGGATCGAGGCGCTGCCTATACGGATGAAAGCGCTCGCGTCGTGATTTTCGCGGAGGGATTGCAGTACGATCGCGGGCGCGCTCGCCATCAGCGGCACAATGCTGGTCGTGACCTTGATCGGCTGGCCCTGCGGGTCGTAGACCGCCAGTCCCGCCAGATGATCCCGGTTGGCATACTGCTGGACGGTGTGCTCGAGGTTGTGCTGCGCATCCCGCTCAAGATCGCGCTCCACGTTTCTGGCAAGACTCTCGCCCAGCACCTCTGCGCGGTGTTGCAGATCTTTCTGCAGCCCCCGGTTGAGCACCATTACCTGGTAGTACGACGTGCACAGCGATACCAGCGTTACGCCAATAATGAGCGAGACGATCAGTCTGGCGCTTAGCAACCTCACCTGGCACGTCCTCCGAAGCCCACGGTACTGCGGGCGATCTTAACCTCAAGCATCACCGGGAACAAGCGACACTGCCGAATGATTCCGACTGCTGACTTAGGACAACAGCCTTCAGACATGCGGCGCGGTCCACAGGATCGCGTCATGAGACGAGGGCGCCAGACGAAGCGCTAGACGAGTTGCGAATCCCGCAGCCGTTGAATCGAAGGGACGCAAACTTCCGCGTCCGTCGCTTATCCGGCGAACCCACGAGCCTCTCTTTGAGGTCTGAAACGTGGGAAAGGTTACACCAGGCGTGCCAAAACCTAAGCTCTTGGTTTTAAGCCGGTTCTAAGCCGATTGTAATGCTGCCGGGCAGGGAGCGGCGTGTAATTCTTTCATTCGGGAAAGCTGCGACCGCCGGGATCACTTCCATGATAGCGTCGTCATGGAATCCGCTGCCAAGGCAAGCTCGGCAATCTTGTCTGCTTGTTTCAGAGTTGCCGTCTTAGCTGGCCCGGAATTCGTTACGACTAGGACCTTTTGCCCGTCCGGATTCTCGAAGGCAACTTGATCTACCCCGGCCAGCTTGCTTGTGGAATCAACCCTCCTGGCACCCCGTCGTACCTGGCGCGAGAAATGCGCGAACGCCCAATACTGACCGCTGCGCGTGATCTCTTTCGTCTGGGAATTGATGGTCACCATTCCACCACATGGAAACGGCCCAATGTTGGGCCGGCCCTTTTCGTCGAGCGCCAGATTCCACCCGCTGATCGCCTGGCACCAGTGTCGAATTGCCTGCGTGAACGTCTGTCCCCACGTGGCCCATTCCGTTGCGTAAACAGGAGACGTGTAGTCGGGACCGCCTTCCGTCCAATAAAGCTGCGCGTCGGGATGAGCGTCGTGCACCTTGTCCATCATCTCCGGCGTTCCGACATATCCGTGAAATGCGATCGCGTTGCAGTATTTGCGCATGCCCCCTTCATCGAGTTCGCAGATCGCCCGTCCCCACAGGTTGTAGTTATGGTCGAGTATCCAGATCTTCGTGGGGAGGCCACTCTGCTGAAGCGCGGGGCCAAGGTGGTTCTTGACGAATCCAATCTCGTATTCCTGCGGCCAGGAGCACGCGGGCATACGGCCATCCTGGTCGGTATCGACTTCATTCTGTACCGTCACTGCCTGAACGGGCACGCCTTCCGCGGCATAGGCTTGCAGGAACTTCACAAAATATTGCGCGTAGGGACCGAAGTAGTGCTGCCGCATGGAACCGCCCAGCATCGAGCCGCCGGCCTTCATCCATCCCGGAGGGCTCCATGGCGACGAAAATAGAAACAGGTCTGGATTCGCCTTCCGCGCCAGCCGCAGCATCGGCAGAACGTAAGCTTGATCGTGCGCGATCGAGAATCTTTTCATCTCGGGATCGGGTTCGCCTTCGTCATAGCTGAACATCTCGGTGGAATAGTCGCTCGACCCGATGCACGTGCGGCAAACGTTGAGCCCCATTTCAGACGGATGAAACAAGTCGTGAAACAACTCGTCACGCGCCGGCGCGGGAAGCTGGTTGAACATGTAACAGGCGGCGTCGGTAAAGGCCGCGCCGAAGCCGAGCATCTCCTGGAACTTCTTGCTGGGATCGAGCACAATCGCGTTCTCAGTCGTCGTGCCGGCGGTTCGCCAAGTTAAACCATCCGCGGCAGCGTAGCGAAGCTTGCCGCTGGTCACGTGAACCGTGATGTCTCCCGCTGGTGGTGGGGCTGCGGAAGGAGCGAGGGCGGAAGCTAAATCGGTGGTCGCAGTTGCAGTCAATCCCGCAGCGGATAACTTCAGGAAGGTACGCCTTGTCTGTTGGTTCGACACAGAGTTCTCCTAGCAGGAATCGGTTTCGTCGTGAAGTATAGTGCGGAGTACAGTGTGTGAGTAGTGTGCGAAAGTATAGGTAGAACATCTCAAGATCACGGGAGGGGCAATGAGATCCAAGTGGCAGGGCCCTGCTTTATTCGCAATGATTCTGGCTGGCGTATGGGCTGTATCTGCGGCGGCACAGGCTGGTGGTTCGCAAGGCGCTGGTCCGGCGTGGAAGCTGGTTTGGAGCGACGAATTCGAAGGTTCCGCCGGGTCAGCTCCAAGCGACGCCAAGTGGATATACGAGTCTGGCAATCACAATGGCTGGGGCAATAACGAGAAGGAGTTCTACTGTCAGCCCGGTTTATCCGGACAAGCCAACTGTGACGTTCAAAACCCGAACGTCAAGCTGGATGGCAAGGGAAACCTGGTCATTGAGGCGCGAAAAGAACAGGCCAACGGCGCGTGCACCTCTGGCCGTATGAAGACCAAAGGTTTGTTCAGCCAGCAGTACGGCCGATTCGAAGCCAGAATGAAACTCCCAAAGGGCCAAGGGCTTTGGCCCGCGTTCTGGTTGCACGATGCTGGACCCAAATCAAATAGCTGGCCTCAGTGCGGCGAAATCGACATCATGGAAAACCTTGGTCATGACCCCTCCAGGGTTCATGGCAGCATGCATGGTCCGGGCTACTCCGGAGCGCACCCCTTGACCTCTTCTTACGTTCTTCCGGGCACTCGCACGTTTGCTGACGACTTCCACGTTTTTGCCGTTGAATGGGAGCCCAACGTGGTTCGCTTCTATGTAGATGATGTGCTCTACGAGACACAGACGCCCAAGAACATCCCCGCCGGTACACAGTGGGTATATGACCATCCGTTCTACATCCTTCTCAACCTCGCGGTCGGCGGCAGCTGGCCGAAGGATCCCGACGACACGACAGTCTCGCCGTCCTCCATGCTCGTCGATTACGTTCGCGTCTATACGCGAGACGACGTGCCGCGTTGAGCAGTTCTGGGGCGGCCTGTCAGTTATGGGTCATCCCAACCGAATCAACGCAGCGGAGTAACCTGGAACGTGAACGCTCAGCCTGCCTCTATGAGCCCCAAGCCGCTCGCCGGCCCGAGTATGAACCTGCCCATCGCTTCCTACCTGCGCTCCATCGAACGTGATCCCGAGCTTGCTGTCGATTGCCGGAGCCTCAAGCCGCTCTACCGTGGCCCACTTGAAACCACCGGCAGACTCAGTAAGCGTTACCTCGACGTTGCGAGCATCCTTGTTGAAGACGATCACCAGATCCGTTACGCCGTCCTCGCCCGCGGCATAGGCCGTAAGGTTGGCGCCCTGCGCCTCAACTGTCGTCGGATGCAATATGCGCCCCACAAACTGTTGCGCCAACATCAGCCCATAGAACTCTGGCCGCACCACAAATCCGCTCTTGATCGAGCCCACGATGGGCGAATAAAAGCCGTTTGCGCCACCATGCAGGTTCACTCCCGCGCAGCCCATGGCTGCCATTTGCAGGCAGAAATCTCCCGCCCACAGCGCGGAAGCAAACGTATCGCTGACCCCCGGTTTTCCCGCGTTATAACAGGAATTTCCTTCAACCATGCGAAACGGCAGGCCCGCAGCCTTGGCCGAGTCCAGTGCCTCCCGGCAAGAGCTGTCGAAGCGTGCGCCCGGATGCAACAGCAGGTCGATATTCATCCGCGGGTCGGTCGGTGGCCCCTCGGGGTAGTAATGGCTCGTCACCATAACAATCTCCTTTGGAACCTCCGCGGTGAACCTCTTGACCCATTCCTGATTGGTAGCCGTATCCGGTCCGGCGACTGCAACCTCCGGCAGCTTTTCATGAAATGCTGCCCGAAACATCTTCCACCGCGTAAGGAATTCTTCGTATGTCCACGGCTTGTTCTTCTGATCGCGATGCTTGAAGAGATCGGGTTCGTTGCCGAACTGCACGTACATCAGGCGCGACCCCAGCGTCCTGGCCACATAGCTGCCCTCGGCGACCGCCTGCTCCACCGTGCCGCCGCCAAGGTTCAGCCCATAGATGCAGCGCCAGCCCGTCGCATCCAGAAAGCCCTTCAGGTTTCGGATGGAGAGCGGAGTGATGGTGAACGTGCGCGGCTCGCGATGGCCGGGATCGGGCCCCACCAACCCTCCCGCCTCCGGCGCCGTTGCCGGTTCCGTCTCAGACCATACAGTGAACTCGCTCAGATTGCCGCCCAAGCGTAGCACGCCCGCGGGGCTGCGCGCGCGGAAGATCTCGATCAGGGCTGTGTTCTGAGCCGAGAAGAAATCCGGGTAAGCAAGCTGTCCGCTCTCGTAGCTCAGCCCCATGAAATCGACCGGGACCTTGACGAGGCTGGTTGTTGGGTCGATAGCCAGCGATAACTGAAGTGTGGCCTGCTGTGCCATCAGGCCATGCGGTGTGCTGATGGCGGTTGCCCCCAGCGCCGCGGTAAGCGAACAGAACTCTCTTCTCGACAGTTGTTTCATGTTGATCCCAGTTTCTCACTTCCGCTCAGACCTGTGGGCGACGCCGGGCACAAAATCGGGATGCCGCGGAGACCGGCTTCATCGCCAGCGGCAGTTCGATCGAAGAATGCGCAGATCGCCAGGACACGCTGTATTCTTGTAGGCCTGTCTGCGATGTGAAACACTCGATTCTGCCGGATGATCGCTGTTCTGGCCGACCGGCATACAGGAACTGCACATTCCCGAATCGCAGAGCAGGAGCAAGTCAACTGTCTGCGCATCGGCAGGGAATCACCGGTTCCGACTTAATTGAATAGGCCCCACGGGACTCACACATCCATATAGCTGTTACTGAAGGTAGAGGTGCAACGGACGATGGAACAAATTGCTGATCGGCATATCAATCTATCCTGGCTATCCTGGCGTGGAGCATGCAAGTTCCTGGCTCTGGTGCTGGTCCCCACGGGTATTCT
The DNA here is from genome assembly GCA_003166855.1 of Acidobacteriaceae bacterium. Taxonomy (GTDB): domain Bacteria; phylum Acidobacteriota; class Terriglobia; order Terriglobales; family Acidobacteriaceae; genus Sulfotelmatobacter. Next base: position 19,102 of record PMUM01000126.1, read on the forward strand.
TTCCGCACAGGCACCCCAGCGCCCTCACATAACGGGCGTGGCGCACATCGCGATCTATGCGCATGATTATGAAAAGTCGCGGAAGTTTTACGGCGAGTTTCTCGGCTTTCAAGAGCCCTACTCGCTCAAGAATGCAGACGGCTCCCCGTCGATGACGTTCTTCAAGATCAATGATCGCCAGTATATTGAGTTGTTTCCCGAGCGCGAGCCCAACACTGACCGGCTCAACCATATTTCACTTGAGACAGATGATATTGAAGCGCTGAGGGTGTATCTCGCCTCCAAAGGTGTGGTGGTTCCGAGCAAACCCAGTCGCGCCAGAATCGGCAACCTCAGTTTCAACATCACTGACCCTGAAGGCCATGTGGTGGAGATGGTCCAATACATGCCCGATGGCAAGACGGTTCTCGCTAACGGGCAGTTCATGAGCCCGGACCGCATCTCAAAAAAGATGACTCACGTGGGGCTGATTGTGACCAAGATCGACGCCGAGTACAAGTTCTATACAGACATCCTCGGATTCAAGGAGACCTGGCGGGGCAGCAGCAACGGAAAGGTGCTTTCCTGGATCCATCTGAAAGTGCCGGATGGGAGCGACGACATTGAAATGATGCTGGCC
>PMUM01000198.1 GCA_003166855.1 Acidobacteriaceae bacterium
TTCTCAAAGAGCACCAGATCCGATTCGCCGGACCGGAAAACCTTCTTCAAGCCTTCCACCCGAAGCATCGATTCTTGTTCCGTTAGATGCACGCCGTGTCTCTTTCGTTCCAAGGGCTAAAGTGCGGAAGATCGCGACCTACTGTCGGGCCCGTATCTGCGGGTCGTTATCATCTTCTAGATTAGTGCTTCACGCGACGAAATCGTTTCCTGACCGCTGATTGCAAATATCCGTGATTCAAAAACTGTATACCCTGCGAAATGGTCCTCATGTGATTGCAATCACGGCAGCTAAAGCCCGCATTTTCCATTGCTTGAAGTGCTTTTCCGTCTCAGCACTAGGAGCGCGGAACTCGATATCACTCATACCGCAGCGCCTCGGCCGGAAGAATCCGGGCTGCCGACCACGACGGATATAGGGTTGCCACAAACGAAATCAGCACCGCGAACAGCGCGACCCACAAGCCGTCGATTGCTCGCGGAGCGAATGGGACATAGTCGATCGAATAGACCTCGGGCGACAGCGTGAGCACGTGGTAGTGTCCGCCCGCATAAGAAATGGCATAGCCCACCACCAGGCCGATGGCGGTGCCGATCGCACCGATCAGGACGCCCTGAGCGATAAAGAGGTTGCGGACTTGAGCGCGGCGCGTCCCCATCGACATGAGCACGGCGATGTCTTTGGTCTTCTCCATGACCATCATAATGAGGGAGATCAGGATGTTCAGGGCGGCGACGAACACGATCAGGCCGATGGTGATGAAGGTGACGAGGCGCTCGGTCTTCAGCGCTTTGAAGAGGGCGCTGTTCTGCCGGAGCGCGTTGGTGGCCATGAAGCCTTTGCCGGCGGCGTCTTCGATCTGGGAAGTGACTACGTCCGCCCGGTCGAGATCGTCGATTTTGAATTCCAGCACAGAGATAAAGTCGCCAAGGCCGAACAACTTCTGCGCGTCCGACAAGCGCACGAAAGCCCAACCGTTGTCGTAGTCGAAGAAGCCGGAGCTGAAAATGCCGACGACATGGAAGCGGTTGTATTTGGGGACCATGCCGAAGGGAGTCAGTTCGCCTTGCGGACTAGTGACGAGGACTGTGGACCCGACAGTGGCGCCGAGATTGTCCGCCATTGCCTTGCCCAAAACGATTGGGGGCATCGCGGCGACGCGCCGCTGCAGTCCTTCGAGGGAGTCGGGAGATTGGGCGGCACTGGTGTTGTCTGGTGCAGGTTGTGGCGGTGGAGGGGTGGGCTCCTCCTCCAGCGGGGCGGCTGATCCTTCCTTCACGGAATTGAGGAGGTCACCGACTTTGCGTTCGTAGCGCGGGATCATGCCTTTGAGGATGGCGCCGCGGGCGCGCGGGCCGCGTGAGATCAGAACCTGTTCGAAGATTGCCGGAGCGGCCGCGACCACGTGCGGCTCTTTCGAAAGCCGGTCCATGAGTGTGGGCCAGTTTTGGATGCCGTCGTCGGCAACGCGCTGCAAGCTGATGTGCGACGTAGAACCGAGCAAGCGCTGCTGCAGGTCCTGGCGAAATCCGTTGGTGATGGCCATGGCGACTACGAGGGACGCGACGCCGGCGGCAACTCCGGCGATGGAGATGCCGGTGATGATGCCGATGAAGGCCTGCCTGCGCTTGGCGCGCAGGTAGCGGGTCGCGATGAAGAGTTCGAAGCGCATGGGAAGCTTTCAGCTGTCAGCTTTCTGCCAGACCTGGATTATAACGATTCACCGGAGAGTGGCAGTCTCATGCGCGGAGTCTGGGCAGAACTGCACGGACGGTTTGACGATAAATAACGAACTCGGAACCGAAGCGCTTCTCCAACTCAGCATCCTCCATCCGGATCATCACCGCACCAGTTGCGATGGCAAACGCCGTCAGCACCCAGCAGACTGCGAGACCTGTTCCCAAACTCCAGGTCAGCATTTCGCAGAGATGGCCAAGATAGACCGGGTGGCGGACTCGGGAGCGGATTCCAGTGGTGACGAGGCGCTGGTGCTGGTTTTCGGTGCGGACTTCGGGCAGACCTCCCAATTGAGCCCAGGTGAAGTGGGGTCCCGCGCTCGTATAGGTGAAGATGCCTATCGCAAAGAGGAAGGCTGCGGGAAGCCAGGTCCACGACATCGAGTAGAGTTCTACCTTCCGCCATGGGCCGGTCAGGGCGCCGATGCCGATCCACATGACGAGCCAGGCGGGGACCAGCACGCGGAACGGCGAACCCTCGCGGGCGCGCCAGCGATGGGCTCGCGGGTGAACCATCAGCCAAAACAGCGGGATAGTCGAATAGACCACGCAGACCAGCCATCCCAGGGTTTGGAGAAAATGCATGGGGTGATTTTACAGGCGAGCCCGGACGGATTCGTCCGGGCCGGTTGCCTCCGCATCGCGGGGCGGACGAATGCGTCCGCCGCTACGTGATCTCTTCAGAGGCTGAACGCGCGCGCATCGAACGCGATGGATCGCAGCGCTAAGGCGCTGCGCCGCCCAAAATCGGGTGCGGCGCACCTCGGTCATCTACCTGATTTCGGCGGGCGGGGCGATAATCGGAGAATGGCGCGTGCTTTCCTGAGTGAGAATTGGCTTCCGAAGTCAGTGTTGTGTCTTCGCGACTACGATAGACATAAATTTCTGCTGGATCTGATCGCTGGAGTCACCGTTGGTTTGGTGGCCCTGCCGCTGGCCATGGCGTTTGCCATTGCGTCGGGGCTGACGCCGCAGGCTGGGATTTACTGCGCGATCGTCACTGGGTTTCTGATTTCGGCGCTGGGCGGATCGAAGATGCAGATCGGCGGCCCGACCGGCGCCTTTGTGGTCGTGATAGCGGGGATCGTTGCGGTCCACGGGATCGACGGGTTGTTCATGTGTACCGTGATGGCTGGCGTATTACTGGTAATCATGGGCGCGACGGGGCTGGGGACAGGGGTGAAATTCATCCCGCGGCCGGTTGTGATTGGATTTACGAATGGGATTGCGGTGCTGATCGCCAGCACGCAGATCAAGGATTTCTTCGGGCTGCATCTCGAAAAGGTACCGGGCGTGTTCTGGCTGCGCATCGAGGCGCTGGCCGGGAATTTTCATACGCTCTCGTTTGAGGCGACGGCGCTCGCCATATTCACGCTGCTGACGCTGATCATTTGCCGGGGCCTGTCTTCGCGGATTCCTGGACCTATCGTTGCGCTCCTGCTTTCGACTTCTGCGGTTTATTTTTTCAAGCTGCCGGTGGAGACGATCGGGACACGGTTTGGGGGGATTCCAAGCGGGCTGCCGCACTGGCAGATTCCGCACTTCCGCACGGACCTGATTCACGGGCTGCTGGGACCGGCGTTCACGATCGCCATGCTGGGAGCGATTGAATCGCTGATGTCGGCGGTGGTTTCTGACCGCATGAGTAACGACCGGCACAATCCCAACGTGGAGTTGATTGGGCAGGGCGTGGCCAACATCTTCTCGCCGATGTTTGGCGGACTGCCGGCGACCGGCGCCATTGCGCGGACTGCGACCAACATTCGATCGGGGGCGCAGACACCCGTGGCGGGGATGATCCACGCGCTCACGCTGTTGTGCATTCTTCTGTTTGCGGCGCCGCTGGTCAGCTATGTGCCGATGGCGGCGCTGGCGGGGATTCTGATGGTCGTCGCCTACAACATGGGCGAGTGGCGCGAGATTCCGCAACTGCTGAAGCTGACCAAAACCGACATCAGCATTTGGCTGGTGACGTTTGCCTTAACCGTGTTTGCCGACTTAACCGTCGCCGTCGAAGCCGGGATGATTCTGGCGGCGCTTCTGTTCATCAGCCGTGTGGCCTCGACGACTACCGTATCGCAGGTGACCGAGGACTACGTGGAAGACGGGCGCGTGCACATTCTGCAGGATAAGGACATCCCGTATTACGCGACGATCTTCCGCATCCACGGGCCGTTCTTATTTGGGGCAACCGACAAGATATGGGCGGTCACGGAGAACCTGCATCAGTTGCCGCCGGTCGTTATTCTGCGACTGCGGAACATGACTGCACTCGACGCTACTGGGCTGTTCGCGATCGAGGAGATTGCCAAGCAACTGCACGCCAGCAAGCGCACGTTGATTCTGTGTGGGGCGCGCGAGCAGCCTGCACAATTAATTCATCAGGCGGAGTTCGCGGAAGTCATTGGGGAAGAAAACATCTGCGGTAACGTGCAGGAAGCCCTGCAGCGGGCGGAGGAAGTCTACGAGGGGTTGGAGCAGAAGTTTGTGGGGCGAAGAGCTAGGCCTTCGGCATCTCAGCACTGAGCCAGAATCAATTTGGAGCCTTACGGCGCGAGGTCTTCCGCCTGGTCTTGTTACGAGATCGTCACCGGATCGTGTCGTCCCTGACGGGACTCAGAACTCAAGCGCGATCGCTACCCGGCACTTCCGTGCCGGGCTTTCGCATACCGCCGCTACGCGGCTGGAGTTGGTGGTAGAGGCTGTTCGGGCACGGTAAAGAGCGTGGCTCTGTTCACCGGCCCCGGGCCGCGCGCACGAGCGCTGCTAGTTGTCGATCCGCTGGACGACCGAGAGAATCTTCCACTCGCCATCGGACTTCGAGAGCGTGATGTAGTCCACCCAACCTGGAGTAACCAACTTGGCGGAAGCGATGGTTCCCGCGATGTCGAGTACCGTGACCTTTTCCGTGCGCGCCGCTTGGGGCATGTCGGGGACGCCGTTGGCACGGATTTCCTGCACCATCTGCGGTCCGGTCTTATCCCTCATCGGGATGTCGCCGTGGATCATGTGCTTCAGGTAGTGAGGGTGGAGGGTCTGCTCCATGCGGCGGGCGTCGCCGGCGTAGTAGGCCTCGATGTAGTGGGTGACGGTGGCGCGCACGGCGGATGCGTCGGCGGTGGAAGTCTGGTTGGATTGCGCTTGGGTGGAAATATTGAAAGAGAGAAACAGGCACAGGGCGAGAGCTGGTACGAGGCGTGGCATGGTCGGTTTTCTCCGCAGAGAGGGTGAAGCGATTCGGACAATTTGATTATGGCTTAGCCCGTGGCGCGGCGAAGTACACCAAAGTCCATGGCTGAGGGGAGAGGAAGGACAGGTGGAGTCACATTTCTTCTCTTCGCCACGCACCTCAGGGACTGAAGCCCTCTCTCAAAAGGTGCTCCTATCGCAGCGCTCAAAGCGCTGCGCCACCCCAAATCAAGCGAGGCGCCCTCCCAATTAAAAGCGCTGCCGCGGCCAACTTCTGAGGTCTGAGTAAGCTGCTAGACTGTGATCTTTTGGACCTCTTCCTCTAGACTGGCAGGAGGGCCGCTCCCTTCGATGATCGTCAACTTTGCAGAACGCGCGCATAACCACAACTGGGAACTCGATCCGGTGGTGAGGTCGCTGCTCGACACGGACTTCTACAAGTTGCTCATGCTTCAATTCATCTGGAAGCATTTTCCGAACACACGCGTGGAGTTTTCGCTGATCAATCGGCATGCTTCGGTGCGGATGGCGGACATCATCCACATTGAAGAACTGAAGGTGCAATTGCAGCATGTGCGCGGACGGCGGTTTCGCAAGTCGGAACTGGTGTGGCTGGCGGGCAACACGTTTTACGGACGGCGCGGAATTTTCGAGCCGGCGTTTCTGGAGTGGCTGGAGCAGGACTTCCGGTTGTCGGATTATCAGCTGCGGGTGCGCGACGGACAGATCCAACTGACGTTCGAAGGCACGTGGACTGAGACCACCATGTGGGAGTTGTACGCGCTGGCGATTCTGGATGAATTGAAGACTCGGGCGCAGCTGAAGACGCTGAGCGAGTTCGGGCTCGACATTCTATATGCGCGGGCCAAGACCAAGTTGTGGAGCAAGATTGAGCGACTGCGCGGCGTGCCGGGACTGAGCGTGGCGGACTTTGGAACGCGGCGGCGGCACAGCTTTTTGTGGCAGGAATATGTGGTCGTGGCGATGGCTGCGAATCTAGGTAGCAATTTCATCGGGACTTCGAACGCGTTCCTGGCGCACAAGCACGATCTGGAGGCGATTGGAACCAACGCGCATGAGATTCCCATGGTGATGGCTGCGCTGGCGCCGGATGACGTGGCGCTGAAAGCGTCGCAGTACCGCGTGCTGGAACTGTGGCAGCAGACGTACGACGGCGCGTTGAAAGTGATGCTGCCGGACACTTTTGGCACGACGCAGTTTTTGGCGAGTGCGCCGGAGTGGGTGGCGGACTGGACCGGGCAGCGCGTGGACAGCAAGGATCCGTATGTCGCGGGGGATGAGTACATCGCGTGGTTGAAGGCTCGTGGGAGAGATCCGCGCGAGAAGCTGCTGATCGCTTCGGACACGCTGGATGTGGATGCGATCCTTGGGCTGCACGCGTATTTTGGCGGTGCTCTGGCAAAGGGCGTGGGACCCGGCGATTTTCTCAGTGCGGCTGATTTCGATGACCGCAACAAGTGGACGCCGGGGCGTAGGGTTCGGGTCAGCGCCGGCTGGGGAACGCTGCTGACCAATGACTTTCGCGGATGCAATCCCAATAACGGCGGGGGGTTTGATCCGATCAGCCTGATCTGCAAAGTCTCCGAGGTCGAAGGACGGCCGGCGGTGAAGCTCTCCGATAATTACTCCAAAGCGCTGGGGCCACCGGATGAGGTTGAGAGGTATCGGAGGGTGTTCGGGACCGAGGGCATCGCCAACGCTCCGCTAGTGGCCTGAGGAATCACAAAATTCTGAAAATTGTTGTTAACCATTTCCACCCGCCGTTCGTTGTGTGCATAGAGATGCTACAAAGCACTTCTCTCACGAGGGGAACAGCGATATGCATATGCAGCGGCGGTATATGGCGATGGTTCAGGCGGTCGTAGTATTCCTAGCTTTGTTCACCGCTGTCAGCGCGGCCCAGGCACCGCGAGCCGCGCAACCGGCACCCAATGCTGCGCAGCAGATGAGCGAAAAGGACGTCGCCGCGATGCAGGACCAGCTTCTCCAGTTGCTGCGCGTGAGCCCCACTCTGGCCGAGGTTGTGGCCCACGACCCGTCGTTGCTCTCGAACGCCGAGTATGTGAACCGCAATAATCCCGAGCTAGGGCAGTTCCTGCAAGCGCATCCCGAGATCGCGAAGAGCCCCGACTTCTACCTCTTCAATAATCTGCACCCCGAACACGAGCAGCCCGCCCAGGTGCTGGAGCGCAAGCTGTGGCCCCAGATGTCTCAGCCCGAGTCCTCAGGATCAGGAATTGACCGTGAACTGATCAGCGACGGCATTCCGTTTCTGGTTTTCCTTTGTATGTTGAGCGCCTTGCTCTGGGTGACGCATGTTCTGCTGGAAAACCGGCGCTGGAACCGCATCTTCAAGCTGCAGACGGATGTGCACGGCAGGCTGATCGAGAGATTCGCCACGTCGCAGGAAGTGCTCACCTACATGAGCACCGACGCGGGCAAACGCTTCCTGGAAGCGACCCCGATCGCAGTTGGCTTCGAGCGGCAGGCGCCGGTTCCGAGTCCGGTCGCCCGGGTGCTAACTCCGCTGCAGATTGGAATTGTGATGACGCTGCTGGGCGCCGGCCTGATCTCTTTGCGCCACAGTATTCCTGACGGTGGGGTCGCACTACTTGTGCTCGGGATTGTGGTGCTGATGCCGGGGCTTGGGTTTATCATTTCGGCGGGACTCACATGGGTGCTGGCCCGCCATCTCGGCCTGATGCCGAATAGCGGGGCGCGGGAATAAAATCAATTTGCTGCCTGATCCATGCAGCAGCCAGACGATGGGCTGCTCTGGAATGCAGCCATGAGGAAACACGATACGACCGGGGAATATGCCATCCCGAGTGTTGAGGCTCGCGCGTTATCGCGACCTGACGACCTGCCCATGGACAGCGATGCCTTCGCCGGCTTCTACCAGCGCTCCGCCCCGGGACTGCGGGCGTACCTGGTGCGGGTCTCGGGGAACGCCGCGCTGGCGGACGACCTGATGCAGGAAAGCTATCTGCGCTTCCTATGCGCAACGCGTCCGGAAGGCGGCGAGGTGAACTACCGGCGCTATCTCTTCCGCATCGCGACGAATCTCTTAAAGGATCACTGGAGACGGCCGCTCGCAGCATGCATTGAAGATGTTCCGGAGCGGTTTCTGGCGGCGCGGGACGGGTTGTCGCGCATCGACTCGCAAGTGATACTCGACCCGGCGATGGCTCAGATGCGCCCCCGGGAGCGGCAACTTCTCTGGCTGGCTCACGCGGAAGGTTATTCGCATCGTGAGATCTCCGAGATCACGGGCCTGAATGCTGCGGGGATTCGACTGCTGCTGTTCCGGGCGCGGCGGAAAATTGCGCGTCTGCTGCGCAAGCAGATGGATGCAGAGCGAGGGAAGGCATGACGTTTCGCACATGCTCCTACGAAACCGAACTGACGCAGACCCTCAAGGATGGGCACTGGCCTGAGGGATGCGGCGAGGAATTGCGTGCCCACGTGAAGGCTTGCGCGAATTGCAGCGATCTCGTCCTGGTAACGCAGACCTTTCAGAGTGCGCGGAGCGAATCGGAGCAGGCGCTACTGCGCGCTTCACCGGGCCCGCTGTGGTGGAGGGCGCAACTACAGCGCCGAAATGCCGCGACCGAACGCGTGAGCCAACCGATCACGATCGCGGAGACTTTCGCGCTGGTCGTGTACGTATTCGTGGGTGCGGTCCTGGTTGCATCGCAGTACCGCCATGGTCTGAAGTGGTCGTCGTGGTGGGCGGAGATCGCCCCTGCGCGCGCCTTTCATTTTCTGTCGACAGGATCTGGGCAAGTCAATCCGAATCTCCTCCTGCTGATTTTCGGGTTCGGAGTGCTGGGCCTGGTCAGCATTCTGGTGGTGTATTTCGCGTCGGAGAAATCCTGATCGATCCCGCGTTGCCGTTTTGAAAACGGCGCCCTTCCGTGCACATCTGCGGCTTTCTATGGCACAGTAGGAGTTCATGCCTGCAACCGCCGACGCCAGAGCCGAACGTGCTGCTTTCACTCACCCGGGGTTCGTGCTGTTCCAGATCGCCCGGTTCCTCATTGTGGCGGCGGTCGAGATGCAGGCGGTGGCCGTCGGATGGCAAGTCTACGAGATCACCCACCGGCCGCTCGATCTGGGATATGTGGGGCTGGCACAATTTCTGCCGGGAATTCTCCTCTTCCCTCTATCCGGGCATGCGTCGGACCGGTTTGAACGGCGGCACGTGCTCTCGGCCTGCTACGGCGGGTACGCGGTTTGCTTTGCATTGCTGCTTGCACTAGCCGAGCGCGGCGTGCCTTCGATCACCTCGATATACGTGGTGCTGGTGCTGATCGGAGTGGTGCGATCGTTTAACAGCACCGCGAGCCGATCGATCCTGCCCCAGCTTGTTCCGCAAGAACACTTCCCGAATGCAGTGGCGTGGAACGCCAGTATCTTCCAGGCGGCAACGATTTTGGGGCCGTCGTTCGGAGGCATTCTTTACGCGGCGTTCAACGGGCCTTCGGTGGTTTATGTCGTGGCGATGGTGACGGCGATTGGCGCGACGATTTCGTCGTTCCGCATCAAGCCGGAGGTGAAGGCGCGTCCGCGAGAACCCATGACGCTGAAGACGGTATTCGCGGGACTCCATTACATATGGAGCAAGAAGCTGATCCTGGGAGCAATTTCGCTGGATCTTTTTGCGGTGCTGCTGGGTGGGGCCGTGGCTTTGCTTCCGGTGTACGCGCGCGAAATTCTGCACACGGGGCCGTGGGGACTCGGGCTGCTGCGCACCGCTCCGGGAGTTGGGGCGGCGATCATGGCGGTATTGCTGGCGCACTGGCCGCTGCGCGGGCGATCGGGCCCGACGCTGCTGTGGGCGGTAGCTGGGTTCGGGATCTTTACGATCATCTTCGGGATCTCGCGCAGCCTGACGGTCTCGCTGATCGCGCTGCTGCTTCTGGGGGCGAGTGACATGATCAGCGTGATCATCCGCGCGACTCTTACGCAACTCGCGACGCCGGATGAAATGCGCGGGCGAGTGACTGCGGTGGACATGATATTCATTGGGACTTCCAACGAGTTCGGGCAGTTCGAGTCGGGCGTGACCGCGCAATGGTTTGGTACGGTGCCGGCAGTGGTGTTGGGGGGAATCGGAACGCTCGTTGTGATTGCGGCGTGGGCGTGGCTGTTCCCGGAACTACGGCATGCGGGGGAATTGACTTCGATCAAGAGTTCGAGCTTGAAGGGTGCGCCGGAAATAGAAACGCCACGGTGACAAATTCCGGTTCGTAAGAGTTGCACGGCTTACGCCGTGGGCTGCATTCTTTCGCCGCCCTTCGACTCCGCTCAGGGCAGGCTTTCGCGGCTGGCAGAGAGGCGGGTCTGCCACTTCTTAGTCGCGATTGAATTGCGAGACTCGCCCTACGGGACCTTCACGGTGACCGTGGCTGAGGTCCGACCGTATTGATTCGTCCCGTAGAGAGTGTAGGTTGTAGTTGCGGTGGGATTGACGGTTGCACTGGTTCCGCGAACTGCGCCCAAGCCTGGCGTCACGATTACATAGTCGGAACTGCCAGCATTCCACGACAGGGTGACGCTGCCTCCCGATGAGACGTGCGTGGGCGATGCGGTGATAGAACTGATCGCGGGCGCTGATCCCGTGGGATAGTTCGCGTTCGTGTACACCGGATTCATCTGCACGACTTCGAAGGCTGATGCGGGCACGGTCTTCAGGGAATTGAAGTCGGAGCCCCAGCGGCTGTCGGACACTCCCGTCACATAAAGCGCGCTGCCGTTGTCGGCGAGAATCAAGCCGTACGTTTTCATCGCGGTGAGGATGACCTGCATCTGCGTCGAGAAGCTGGAAATGTCGTAGCTGGACTTCAAGCGCAGGCGCATGCCCATTGGCGGCGCAGTCGGATCGCTGGAGGTCGCCGCCCAATGCGACGCTGGCGGCGTGAATGCGGCGCTCGTCTTCGGCAGCGTGAAGCGGAAAGCATGATTGATCTTGCCGGCGGCTACTTCGTCGTAGCGAACCAAACCGGGGAAGATTGGGAGTCCGGCGGCGTCCGCAGAAGTCCATGTGTAGGGACGCTGCTCGTTGCCCAGCAGGTCCCACACGGCGGTCGAATCGGCGTTCCAGCTTCCGTCGGAATTCACAGACGAGTTATACAGCTCATAGAGAAAGCAGTTGCCGTTGTCGAGGACGAGCACGTGGCGATCGCCGGTGCTGGAGGATCCGCCCTCAACCGGAGCGGTCGCGGGGACTGGCATGGGGCCGGAATCGCTCTCGCCGCCGTAGGCGCCGAGATTCACGTTGACCAGCGATTGACTTCCATTGATCACGACGTAGGGAATGCCGTAGGTCGGGTCGGTGCCCCAGTCGGGATGAACGTTCACCGAGCCCATCCAACTGCTGATGATGGTGCTGGAATTGGGGTCGACGGGCGCGGATGAGATGTCGGTGTTCCAAAGGCTGCTGCTGGAGAAGGGAACAAAACCGTTCAGACTTGCGGTCTGGCCAACCGACATGACATTGCATGCCAGGTTGCTGCCGCCCGTGCCGCCACTTGAGCCGCCTGTACCACCATTATTTCCGCCGGGATTTGATACGCCGGAACAGGCCGTCAAGAACAGAGCAAGGGCGAAGAGTACCGACAGGAGAAGAAAAAGCTTCCAGGCTGAACAGGGGTAGCGCATCGTACAACAATTGTCCGCGACCCCAGTGACGGCCGGAAAGAGGCCTTCGGGACATGGCCGGATTCTAAGAACGTTGCCAGAACGAGGCCGGACAGCCGAGGCGGCTGTCCCCATATGAGTTGTGGGCTCGACCCTCGGTTCACTTCCCTTTCAACAGCGTCTTGGCGGCGCCCATGTTGTCATATTTGTCGTAGACGCGCACGACGACCACGTGCTCGGTCGCGGTGTCCTTGCCTGCTTCGACCGCGACCGTGAAGTCGTAGTCTTCGACCTTCGCATCGGACAACTGGCCGACGGGCTCGACGTATTTCCACTCTCCGGCGTCCACCGAATACTCGGCGCGCTTGATGGTGGAGAATCCATCTTCGGCGCGGAAGCGCACGTGAATCTGCGCACCTTCCACGGTGGCTGTCAGATTTTCAATGCGCGGAGGCGTAGTGTCCACTTCGAAGCGACGGCTCTCTTTGGTTGCGGTCAAGGCTTCGCCAGGAGAGTGTGATGGGGCATCCGTGGCCACGACCTTCACTATGTAGCCTCCATCGGGGAGGAGGCTGGCGTCGAAGGAATAGGCTTTGTCGGTCAAGTTGTCTTTCAGCAGGAGCCAGCGGGACTCGCCGTCGCCACGGTAGTAGACCGAGTAAACAAGCTGATCATCGTTCTCATCGTGTGCATTCCACTTGACGCCGATCGAATCGCGATCGTGAGTGCTGGGGACGGGCGACTCGAAATGGCCGCCTGAAGAGCCGCTCAGGTCCGTGCTCAAGTTGAGGCTGGACTTCTGGAGCGGCTGATAGCGCACACCGATCTGTACGGAGACATCCTCGATCTCGGGCGCCACGTTTTTCGGCAGGTAGTTCAGGGTAACGGTGTCGACCGCCGGCTTGACGTTTCCCGCGTGCAGCACGGCTTTCCACTGGGCATAGCGCGCGGCGGGAACGGTCATCTCCGATTCTTTGCCGAGACTTACCTGCTTCCAGGGACTCCAGTTGCGATCCGGATTGTCGACGTTGCCGGTGCGCACCAGCAGGTCGACATTGCCGGAGCCGCGAAATTCAGCGCGGCCCCAGCGTGAAAAGACTTTAGCGTCGAACACATCGCTCTCATAGCTGCCTTCACTCTGCGGACCTGGGCCGAGAACAAATATCTTGCCAAGGTTGCTACTGGCGGCGTAGAGCCCGCCTCCGGGGGCTTTGGCAAATCCCGTGATTTGCGACGCGGGCGCCTTCAGCAGATCCGAGAATTCATCCTGGGCTTCAACGGCAAACACGTGTCCGCGGTTTCCGGTGCCGGCGAGCAGTTTGTCATGGGAATCGAATGCCAGGGCATAGACGATATCTTCGTGCGAAGTCCAAATGCGCGACGGGGAGCCATCGGAAGCAATGCGGTAGACATCCGATCCGCCACTCGCGCCTCCGCCGGGAAATGGAAACGGGCCTGCCTGAGGATTGGTGGGCGTCATGGTGAGAGTCATTCCCGGAGTCTGCGGACTGGTCGATACGGGACTCGTGCCCATCGTGAGCGGTGAAGTGCCAGCCGGCGAGACTACCGCACCCGCCCGCTTTTCGCCCACGCCAGCCGCGTAGATGTTGCCTTCGCGATCGAGCGCGAGCGCGGTGATCTCTTTCTTGGGCGCGCTGTACAGCACGAATCCTTCGCCCGTGGGAGAGATTCGGTATACGAGGCCGCTGCCGTCGGTACCGGCAATCACGTTCCCCTTGGCGTCGAGCGCGAGGACGCGGATGTGGGTGTCATCGCTCTTGAAGAAGAGCGCGTGCTCACCCTTGGGCGTGACTTTGTAGATCTCGCCGCGATCTCCGGTGGCGACGTAGAGATTGCCGGCTTTGTCGAGGAGGAGATCCCAGATGTACTTCGTGCCGGGCGCGAAATACTCGGACGAACTCCAGGAGGAGTCCAAGGCCGGCTTCGCGGGATCTTTCGGCGCCTCTTTGTCGGACTTGCCTTCGGTCTTGCTGTCCGCTTTGGGACTCTCGCCTTTCTCTTTGGCCTTGTGCTCGATCTTGTAGACCTTGCCGTCGGGCGCGGTGGCCGCATAGATCACGCCGCCGGGACCGACCTCGAGCGTCTGCACCTGAAGCTCCCGCGGTTCAAAAATGATGGAAGCCTGGCCGTCCGGCGTGATCCGGTATACGCGTGCGGGAGATCCCGTGGCGGCGTAGACGTTTCCCGCGTCATCCGAGGCGACGGCCCAGATGTAGGTCGAGGGCGTGGCGTAGAGCAACTTGAACGAGGGAGCGAGTTCGAGGCCGCCGGCACTGCGGATGGCCACTCCCGTGGCCGTACCCTTGGTCAGGTCTTCGAATTTCGATTGCTCCCATGTGCGGGTACCGTCGGCGAAGGCGGAGGGGGCCAGGACGCCCATCGCAAGTGTGGGAAAAACCAAACCGACAAGAATGGAACGGGAAACCCTGCGCGAACTCTGCAATGTCATACCTCGATTCAGAATCATCCGGAGACACCGGCCGCGGCATCTCGTGCCGCAGACCGCAAGATTTCAGGTTAACACGCAGAGAGGCCGCGGGTCTGCCCACGCGAGATCCTTCCCTCCGCCTGAAAAGCGGCTCCGGTCAGGATGACGCCGTTGGAGACAGACACGACGGAGGTCTGGGAGCTGGCCGCCGTGTTATCGTAGATTTTTATGCATTCTGCGCGTCAGAAATTGCTGAGCACGCTCGCCCACAAGTCGTTTCGGCTGGGTGAGTTCAAGCTCTCTTCCGGCGGGACCAGCGACTACTACATCGATTGCCGCACGACTACTCTCGACGCGAAAGGCTCGCGGCTGACGGGAGAGGTTTTTTTCGAAGAGATCCAGCAACGCGGATGGAAAGCACAGGCCATCGGCGGGCTCACCATGGGGGCGGATCCGATTGTGGCGGCGGTCGCGGTGGTGAGCGGCGAACTGGACGGATTTCTGGTGCGCAAGGCCGAAAAACAGCACGGCACTGGGCAGCGCATTGAAGGCTTCCGCGAGAAGGGCGCGCGGGTGGTGATTGTGGACGATGTCTGCACCACGGGGTCGTCAACGGTGCAGGCGATTGAGGCGGCGCGCGAATTCGGATTCGAAGTGGTGGGCGTGATGTGCCTGGTGGAGCGGGAAGAGGCCAAGGGACGGCCGAACGTTGAGAAGGCGGCAGGGGCGGTGCCGTTTGTTTCCATCTTTACCGCGAACGACGTGCGCAAAGAACATATTCTACAGAACGACGACACCGAGCCCAGCGTTTATGCCGTGGCAGCGGCTTGCGAAGTGTGCGGATGTCCGGCAGTGACGAATAATCCACGCAACCGCTGCGAGGCGCATAAGCCTTGAGCCTGCGATAGGAACCAACGACAAATCTATGATTCAAACCTTGGAATGGACTAACAACGGTGTGCGCTTCATCGATCAGACGAAGCTGCCGACCGAAGAAGTTTATGTGACCTGCAAGACGCATGAGCAGGTGGCGGATGTGATCCGCAACATGGTGGTGCGCGGGGCGCCGGCGATCGGCGTGGCCGCGGCCATGGGCATCGCCCTGGGCGTGAACAATTCCAAAGCGGAGTCTACCGGCGACTTGAAGCGCGACTTCGACCAGATCTGCGAACTAATCGGAAAGACGCGGCCGACTGCGGTGAATCTGTTCTGGGCGATACGGCGGATGCAGGAGAAATACGAGCGCATCCGGATCCGGCCCATTCCGCAAATCAAGAAAGAGTTGATCGAAGAAGCTCAGCGCATGCACGCGGAAGACATCGCGGCCAACCAGGCCATGGGGCGTTACGGCGCCACTCTGATGCCTAGTTCCGGCGGAGTGCTCACGCACTGCAATGCAGGAGCGCTCGCTACGGCGGGATATGGAACCGCGCTCGGAGTCATTCGCGCGGCGGTGGAGCAGGGCAAGAAGATACATGTTTATGCCGATGAGACCCGGCCATTTCTGCAGGGCTCGCGGCTGACGGCGTGGGAACTGATGAAAGACGGCATCCCGACCACGGTGATTTCCGACAACATGGCTGGGGCGATGATGAGTCAGGGCAAGATTGGAGCCGTTGTAGTGGGCGCCGATCGCATCGCCGCCAACGGCGACGTGGCCAACAAGATTGGAACGTATACGGTGGCGATTCTGGCGAAGGAGCACGGTATTCCGTTTTATGTGGCCGCGCCGATATCGACGGTGGATCTTGCCTGCCCCGACGGCAGCAAGATTCCCATCGAGCAACGGAACGCCCGAGAAGTCACGCACATCGCCGGGAAGCAGATGGTTCCGGACGGTGTGGGAGTGGAGAATCCTGCGTTTGACGTGACTCCTGCGAAATACGTGGCGGCCATCATCACGGAAAAAGGAATCGCGCGGGCACCCTACGATGAGTCTCTGCGGAAGTTGGCTGGGCAAGAGGCTGAGGTGCATCCCTAGGTGCAGCAAGGTTTTCCGGACTTTCGTAAAGGGATGTAAAGACTCGAAATATTTCTCTCCGCGCGCTACTTATTCTTTGGGTTCGGGTTGAATCTAGCGGCAACTGAATCGTGCTAACCTGAGTCCAGAAGACTCAATTCTGCGCCAACCAATCGTCGAGGGGGATGTTATGTCGTTTTGCAATCGTCTCGTTCTGCCTATCGTTCTTTCTTCGCTTGCCGTACTTGCGGGTTGCAGCAACAACAACAACGTGACCAATGGCGTTGCGCCGCCCAGCGGGAGTTTCAGCGACAGCAATCTGAATGGCACCTATGTCTTTTCCGTGGCGGGAACCGACTTCAATGGAGCCGCTTTCGCGATTGTTGGATCATTCACGGCCAATGGCAGCGGCGGGATTTCTGGTGGTACGCTTGACATCAATGACGAGGATACGAGCGTGTTTACCAACGGGCCGCTTCCCAATCTGACAATCAGCGGCAGCAGTTCCTACAGCGTTGGAAAAGATGGACGAGGACGGGCTACGCTGGACGTGTCCACGCCATTCGGGAACACGATCGCTCTCGCTTTTGTGCTGGAAGACAGTTCTCACGGGCTGGTGACTGAATTCGACGGCAATGCCAGCGGAAGCGGCACGCTCGACGTGCAGACGGCCGGCACTACGCCGACCGGCACGTATGCCTTCAGTTTTTCCGGGTCTTCCTATAGCAACGGCGACCCGTTCGCTACGGTCGGAAATTTCACGGTCGGCAGCGGTGGATCGATTTCGGGCCTCGAAGACTTTAATGAGAGTGGACTGATCGCCTATCCCGGCGAGACTCTTACGGGGTCTCTATCGGTGGGACCGTCTTCGACCCCGACGACGACACTATCCACCTCAGTCTTCAACGGACTGCTATTCGATGTTTACGCGATCGACGCCACGCATTTGAAATTTATTGAGATGGACGAATTCGCGACACTTTCCGGGGACGCATTCTCGCAAACCAACACTGCGGTCCCCAGCGGCACTCTGGCTTTTACCTTGCAGGGCTTCTATCCGGCATCTGCAGCCTCGCCTTTTGCGGCTGGCGGGTTCATGGTTATGGACAATTCCGGCAACGCAACTGTTGCCTCCACTGAGGACTTTGCTGAGGGTGCAAATTTATCGACACAACCAGGGACCTTTACCGGCAGCTTTACGGCCGGTGGAAGCGGCCGATACGTCCTGGGTAATCTCGCGACCTTCGTCGGAGGCACGAGCTTTGCGGCGTACCCGTCCAGCGGGGGCTTGCTCTTGCTGGAAATCGACAATACCGGAATTACGAGCGGCGCAGCCTATCCGCAAACGGGCTCTTTCGCGGCATCGCAGGGCTACGCCCTGAATCTAACCGGCATCTATTTGGGATCATCGACGCTAGGCACTAGCCCGGCGGAAGTGGACGACATCGCGGAGTTCACCGCAAGCAGCTCTGGGACTGCGATCGGCGTCATTGACGAAAATTATGCTCCGGGCGGAGCCCCGACCTACGGAATGGCGCTCAATGGCACCTACACCACTCCCGATGGCAACGGGCGTGGCCAGATTTCGGCCACGGCCGGCAATAGCTCGGTCAGCACGCTCAACGGCGGATTCGCACTTAACTTCTACACCGCGGATGGGACGACGTTTCCGTTCATAGAATTGGACGGTGGCCAAGTCTCGAGCGGGGTCTTCGTACTGCAGAATCCGACGGCGTCCGCGGCCGCAATGGCGAAGACGCATTTGTTCATCGTGCCGCCGCTGAGCAAGCCGCATGGCGCTCTTCGGAAGAAAAAATAGAAGGAACCAATCGGGGCGCGGCCGAAAAGGCTGCGCCCTTTCTTTGTCTGCTCCATCATCCCATAACGACCACAATCCTAGGTGTCGACGATTTCAATTTTGGGGGTGGCACAGACCCCCCGAGTTAACCTTCCCGCGGAGAAGGATCCAAGAGACAAGTCGGTACAGCATCAATATTCCCAGCACCGTCGCGTATTCCAGCGGCTTCTTCAGGTCGGCTTTCACCAGCCAGATGTAGTGGATGACTCCGGCGGCGGCGCTGAAGTAGATGAGGCGGTGCAGGGCCTGCCAGCGCTTGCCGCCTAATTTTCGGATCGACCATTTGGTGGACGTCAGTGCGAGCGGAATCATCAGAGCGAAGGCCGTCATTCCCGCGGTGATGAACCGGCGCTTGGCGATGTCGGCCAGCATTTGGTGGACATCGAAAAATTTGTCGAGCCAGACGTAAGTCATCAGGTGCAGCGTGCCGTAGAAGAAGGCGAACAAGCCGAGCATGCGGCGCAGGTTGATGAGCCAATATTGGTGCGTCAGCTTCCGCAGCGGCGTGATGGAGAGCGTGATCAGCAGAAACGTCAGCGTGCAGTCGCCGGTGCTGTGGGTGATCTTTTCAATGGGATTCGCGCCCAATCCGCCGTGAAACGCTCTCCACGCGAGCCACGATAACGGGGCGAGGGACGCCAGGAAGACTGCCGGTTTGAGATAGCGAAGCATTGAGGAATGGTTCGTAACTTGTGGTTCGGGAAAACGCCGTGCCTTCAGAACTGGAATTGGCCCTCAGGGGCTAAAGAGCCACCCTACCCGGCACTTACGTNNCCCAGAAATCCGGTTCTCACGCTCTCTCTAAAGCCCATTACTTCTCTAAGGCTCCAACGGCACGGCTGAAGCCGTGCCCTTCCCAAAACATTGTCCCGCCAAAACATTCTTGCGCTAGAAATTCTTCTTCAGATCCATGCCGCTGTAAAGACTGCCGACCTGATCATATCCGTTGAACATCAAGGTGGGCCGCTTCGAGAATTCGCCGAGCCTGCGTTCTCTGGCTTGACTCCAGCGCGGGTGGTCCACATTCGGATTCACGTTGGAATAGAAACCGTACTCCGTCGGGGCGGAAATATTCCAGGTATTCAGCGGCTGTTTGTCGGTGAAGCGAATGCGCACGATGGCTTTGGCGCTTTTGAAACCATACTTCCAGGGCACGATGATGCGGATCGGCGCGCCATCCTGATTGGGAAGTTCCTCGCCATACATACCGAAACAGAGCAGCGCCAGAGGATGCATGGCTTCGTCCATGCGCAGTCCTTCGACGTACGGCCACTCGAGCACATTTCGCTGCTGACCCGGCATCTGGGTCTTATCGAGAATCGTGGTGAACTCGACAAACTTCGCTTTGCTGGTGGGATTCGCGCGTTTGATCAGTTCGCTGAGTGAAAAGCCGACCCAGGGGACGACGATCGACCAACCCTCGACGCAGCGGTGACGATAGATGCGCTCCTCGGGCGGGGCCATCTTGATAATCGCTTCCACATCGAGTTCCCGCTTCTTGTCAACCAGGCCATCGATCTTTACTGTCCAAGGGCGCGTGCGGAACTTCTGGGCGAGTTTGGCCGGCTCGTCTTTTTCGGTAGAGAACTCGTAGTAGTTGTTGTAGTTGGTGACGTCCTTGTAGGGAGTGACGGTCTCGGTCGTGCTCAAAGGACTCTTCTGGATGCCGTTAATCTTGTTTCCCGCTAGAGCGGTGGCTGAGGGCGAGATGATCTCACGGAGTCCAATCCCTGTTGCTGCCGCGGCACCGGCGAGCGCTGCGCCGGCCAGAAACCTGCGGCGGTTCAGGTACAGACTCTTGGGAGTGATCTCCGACGAACGAATGTCTTCCGCTTTCTTGATGAGCATGAGAACCCCTGTCCTTTATACGAGCATCCGCCGCAAACGGATTTCAACCTGTCTCTATATCTTCTCAACAGATAGGACGCTGAGGTTGGAAAAAAGTTGCAAGGACTTGAAACTCATTTCGGGCGGTGGAAGCGGCCCTCAGGCGCTAAAGCCCGCGTTCGTGCTGGGCCCGACGCGGCCCTCGAAGGGCCGCTCTTCTACGGTGGTGCATGCGCTTGTAGTTCCTCCACGCCCTCTGGGGCCATGCCCTTCTTAAATCATTTATAGCGTTCGAATGCGGAGAAACGGAGACTTTCGCCTAACCCAGCACTTCCCTGACCTTGCGCGAGAGGTTCTGGAGCGTGAAGGGCTTCTGCAGGAAGGCAGCGCCGCGCTCGATGGTGCCTTCGTTGATGATCGCATCCTCGGTATAGCCGGAGAGATAAAGGACCTTGGTGCCCGGACGCGTCTGCACCAGTTGCTTGACCAGTTCGCGGCCACCCATGCCAGGCATAACCACGTCGGTAATCACGAGGTTGATCTTGCCCTCATGCTGAGCAGCGGCGGCCATGCCGGCTTCGCCATTTTCGGCTTCCACCACGCGGTAGCCTTTCGCGGCGAGCGTGTCGCGCACTAATTGACGGACGGAGTCTTCGTCTTCCACCAGCAACACCGTCTCGGTGCCTCCCATGGCAGCGTGCGCCACTGGAGCCGCATGCTTCTCGGCAACGCCTTCGACGCGAGGCAAATAAATTTGGAAGGTAGTGCCGCGCTGTTCTTCGCTTTGCACCATGACATAGCCGCCGCTCTGCTTGACGATGCCGTAGACGGTGGAGAGGCCGAGGCCAGTGCCCTTACCTTTTTCTTTGGTCGTAAAAAACGGTTCAAAGATTCGCGACTGCGTCTCCTTGTCCATGCCCATGCCCGTATCGCGAACCGAGAGTATGACGTAATGGCCGGGACGGATGAAGGTCTGGCCGCGCCGATGATTCTCATCGACAAAGATATTGCGCGTCTCGATCGTGAGTTTTCCGCCACGGGTCATGGCGTCCTTGGCATTCACGACCAGATTCATCAAGACCTGTTCCAGTTGTCCGGCGTCGGCCCGGGTGTGAACCGCATCGGGTGTGAGGCTGGTGGTGAGCTCCACGTTTTCGCCAATCAGTGGCCGCAGCAGCCGCTCCATATCGAGCACGATGGCATTGAGATCGACCACTTTGAGTTCCAGCAGCTGCTTGCGGCTGAAAGCCAGCAGTTGACGGGTCAAAGTGGTGGCGCGGTCCGCCGCCAACTGGATGGCGCGTCCCTTCTCGTGCAGGCGATGATCCAGCGGGAGGTCGGCCAGAATCACTTCCGCATAACCGCTGATCACCATCAGCAGGTTGTTAAAGTCGTGGGCCACTCCACCCGCGAGACGGCCTACGGCTTCCATCTTCTGCGCCTGGCGCAACTGGTCTTCGAGCACGCGGCGGTCGGTGACGTCTTCCGCAATCGCCTCCAGCACATCGGCCGGCTCGTCGGCACTGCTCACGGCGCGCCCGCTGATGCGCACGGTGATGGCGCTGCTATCCTTGCGCTTCCACTTCACTTCGATTCCATCCAAGCGTCCGGTGCGGCGAAACTCTTCGATCAGACGCGCGTGCTCTTCCGAATGCGCGAACACATCTTTCTCGGGATCGAGGAGCAGCACTTCCTCTGCCGATCCGTAGCCAAGCATGGTGATCAGTGCCGGATTGACGTCCAGGAATCTTCCTTCCAGACTGGAGCGGTAAATCCCATAGACTGAACTCTGCACCAGGGAGCGGTAGCGCGCCTCAGAGCGGCGGAGGGCGTGCTCGTTGCGCTTAATCTCGACCGCGCTGGCCAGTTGCCGCGCCACAAAAGTCAGAATCTCCTTGTCGCGCTCACCATAACGAATGTTCTTGGAGTACGTCTGCACCACCAGTGCGCCGAAAGTATGGTTGTTGACCTTGAGCGGAACGCCCATCCAGTCGAGGGAGCGCGATCCATTGCGCGCCACTTCGCCGCGGTCTTCCATGGCTTGCAGCACTTCTGGCGTGGCCAGCAGCGGCTGCCCGACACGTATCAGATAGTCCGTCAGGCCACGATCCAATTTTTTCGGAGACGGCGCGGAGTCCTGCTCATCGACGAAATAGGGAAAGCTCAGCAGTTCGGTGGAGGAATCATATAGCGCGATGTAGAAGTTCCGCGCATACATCAACTCATCAACGATGCTGTGCACAGCAGCGAAAAACTGTTGCAGATCGTGGGCACTGCTGCTCTTTTCGGCTACGCGGTAGAGTGCAGAACTAAGCGCCTCGACCCGCTTGCGATCGGTAATGTCGTGGTAGCCGGCGTAGAAGCCCGCCATCTTGCCATCGAGCAGCAAAGGCGCACAGGAGACGGAAACATCGAGCAAGGTTCCATCTTTCTTTCTGCGCTGCGTTTCTAGAGTGATGCGTTCATGCTTCGCGAGGGACTCGGTCACCCATCGCGATTCCGCCAGGCGCTCCGGAGGCACTACGAGATTTTCCAGCGGCTGCCCTACAACCTCGGCCGCTTGATAGTCGAACATGCGCACGAAGGTCTCGTTCGCCCAGAGCACACGATGGTCGGTATCGGCGATGGTCAATCCGTCGGGCGAGGCTTGGAACATTTGTTCCAAGAACTGCAGCCGGGTCGCGGCGCTCGTTGGATTGCTGGCAGAGGGATCGGAGATCGGAGGCAGCGGACAGGAGTGTGTAGAACACGATCCGTTCGCGGGAGCAGCGGGATTCTCGGGCGGCACGAACGCAGGAGGGGCTCCGCTCTCCAGGGCCTTTTTCAGGCGACTGGCGCGCCAAAGATCCGTTCGTCCTGATTGGGTGACACGTTCACCCATCCGCGGATTCCCCCTCGATATACGCAGTCCAAGGGCATGGTAGAACGCTGAGTACCGGGTCGAAAGTTACGGGGGTAATCCGGGAATGAAGCACTCCAAATCGGGAGGCATCGGGCGGCTGTTTCCTCGTGAGAGTGGGTTACTTTAGTGAGTCACCGATGTAGCTGGGCCCCCTCTGCCGTGGCACAATGACCCCAACTGATCTCACGCACGTAGAACCTGGAACCTCAGCAAGTGTAGCCCGGTGCGGGGGAAATGCTTGGCGAGAGGAGTTTGCGGATGAACCGTTATGGTGCGGGGTCGGTCGGTTTGCCTGCGCGCGCTCCGCTTTGTTTGCTTTTCACCTTTCTGATCGCGATCTCTGTTGCTACGGCGGAGACGCCGGGCGTCACTGAAAACAGCATTCTGATTGGCTCGTGCTCCGCGCTGGATGGTCCGGTGAGTTTCCTGGGCCGGCAGACCGTCATGGGCGCCTCAGCTTACCTCCACATGATCAATGATGAGGGTGGAGTGTTTCGCCGCAAGATTCAGCTGCAGGCTTTTGATGACGGCTACGATCCCGACAAGGCTCCGGCGTGCTTCAAGCGCATGACCAAAGAGGGAGTCTTCGCGTTGGGATTTTTTGTGGGCACGCCCACTGCAAAGGTGTACGTGCCCCTGGCACAAGAAGAAAAAATCCCGGTGGTAGGACTGTTCACCGGCGCGCAGATGCTTTACGAACCACTGAAGCATGAAGTGATCAACGTTCGCGCGTCTTATTACGACGAAACTCGCGAGCAGGTGGACAAGCTCTGGGAACAGAACATCCGCAAGATCGGCGTGATCTATCAGGACGATCCTTTTGGCAAGACCGTGCTGGATGGCGTGAAACTGGCTTTGCAAAAACATAACGCGGTTCCGGTTGCGACGGGCACCTTCACGCGCGGCAGTGTGGAGATCGAAGCGGGACTGAGGGAGGTGATGGCCGCGCGTCCTCAGGCCGTCGTGATGGTCGGTCCTTACGCCTCGGCCGCCGCGATCGTGAAGCAGGCGCACGCAGCCGGCTGGCGACCGCAGTTCCTCACCGTATCTTTCGTCGGCACCGAAAAATTCATCCAGGAAGCCGGAGCCGACGCGGATGGAACGATCATCACCCAGGTGATGCCGCCCTATGACCGCACCGATTACCCCACGGTTGCGCTCTATCGAAAATGCCTAGCGAAATACTCTCCCGGAGAGCCGCCAACATTCACGAGCCTCGAAGGTTTCGTGGACGCTATGGTGGTCGTTGAGGGACTGAAGCGGGCAGGGAAAGACGTGACGCGGGAAAAGTTCATCACTGCGATCGAGTCGATTCATGAGATGAACATCGGCCTGGGTCCTCGGCTCGTTCTCAACTACGGCGCCAGCGACCACAAGGGATTCGATAACGTCTACCCGACAATCGTGAAGGGCGGGCAACCGGTGCTGCTGACGGACTGGTCGTCGGTGGGTAAATAAGGAACGATTCCTAATGCCGTTTTCCTTGCAACTATGCTCGCACGCCAGCAGACACACATCTGCTCTGTAGCTGGATAAACCCACAGCACAGCAAAAAGTTTCGCTGAACGTATGCCTCATCCTGTGGCAGCTCGTTTCCCGTGTGCCGATGCATCTCTCGCTAATCCCTCCGCATCGAATGAATTAACCAGGCAGTTAATTCGTAAAGATTCGTCAATGGGTCGGAGGTGACCTTTATGACTGCAGCAAGGAAGAATGCAATCGGGAGGCTGGCGGGTACAGTTCTGGCGGTGGGGCTGATGGGCGCAATGCTCGTGGCTCAGACGCCGGCGGCGTCCCGCTACGACAATCAAATTCAGTCAGCGGTGATGCAGAAACTGGCGTCCAAGAACCAGTTCAGCAACGTAAAGGCGAGCGTGGAAGAAGGGATCGTAACCCTGACGGGCACCGTCGATCTCTACCAGAGCAAACTGGACGCCGCGAAGGTGGCGCGCAAGAGTGCGAAAGCCCAGGGTGTGCGCGACTTGCTGACCGTAGCAGGCCCCAACGTGCCGGACGCGCAACTTGAGCAGAAGCTGGCCAAGAAGCTGCGGTACGTGCGGGTGGGTTATGACAACACATTCGATTACTTCGCGCTGGGAGTGAAGGATGGAGTGGTCACGGTCGAGGGACAGGATCGCACCGGCATTGGCCGCGATGAAGCACTCTTTGACATAGCGAACATGCCCGGGGTGAAGGACGTGATCGACAACGTTTCGGTCGAGCCGGTTTCGCGGTTCGATGACGGGCTGCGCTTGCGGGCAATGCGCGCGATCTATGGTGACAACGTGTTGAGCAAGTATGCGATGGATCCGGCGCGACCGATTCGCATCATCGTGACAAACGGACACGTGACGCTGTACGGCTCGGTCGACAGCTCGATGGACAAGACGATCGCCGGACTTAAAGCCAACCAGCTCTTCGGCGCCTTCAGCGTGGACAACAAGCTGCAGGTTGAAAAGAAGACGGGCCAGCAGGGCTCATAAAGGTTGATGTAGCGGTGACGGAGAGGGCGCGGCTCGACACTAAACAGTGACGAGCCGCGCCTTTTCTCATTTCGGCGGCGTGTGCTCGAACGGCAGCTTGGTGTAGCGCAGCCTCTCTACTTCAATGATTAGAGCGACGCGCCCTTCCGGATTGCGCATGGGGAACGGTTTGCCCGTGTACTTGTGGGAGATGGGATCCATGGTCGTCAGGTCGGGATCTGAGCGTCGCTCAACGACGCGGCCGCGGATCTGGACTTCTTCGTAGGGATTGGTGAAATCGACGATCGACAGCGCTACCCGCGGATCTCGGCGCGTGTTCTTACCCTTGAGCGAGTTCTCTCCGGTACAGATGACGAGGTGCTCGCCTTCGCGTCCGATCCAGACCGGAACCGATTGCGGAGAACCGTCGGGCATGAGCGTGGCGAGGTGAGCAAAGTTCGGACGATCGATGAGTTGCTTTACTTCCGGCGAAAGAACGGTTGGCATTGCTCCTCCTTGGTATTTAAGGCAGGCGGTTGATTAGCGAGGCGACGTAGCCTGCGCCGAATCCGTTGTCGATGTTGACCACGCTGACGTTTGAGGCGCATGAGTTGAGCATGCCGAGGAGCGCGGCCAGTCCTTTGAATGAAGCGCCGTAGCCGATGCTGGTGGGCACCGCGATGACGGGGACGCCGACGAGGCCTCCAACGACGCTGGGCAGCGCGCCTTCCATGCCGGCGCACACGATTACGACGCGCGCTTTGGTCAGCGCTTCCCGATTCGCCAGCAGGCG
Source organism: Acidobacteriaceae bacterium (assembly GCA_003166855.1). Classification (GTDB taxonomy): domain Bacteria; phylum Acidobacteriota; class Terriglobia; order Terriglobales; family Acidobacteriaceae; genus Sulfotelmatobacter. The sequence goes on from PMUM01000198.1 coordinate 25,840, forward strand.
GTGAATACCGGCAACGCCGACATCATAAAAATGCTGGACCTCGTTGCCCATAAGTTCGGCGGTAACAACGGCTTCTTCGGCGACGGGGATGTCGCTGGTTCCAGCGGAGACCACGGCGATGATGCCCTTGCCGTATTTCGTGGGATCGCGCTGCAAGACAATGGCGCGGGCCGCGTCGCGATATTCGGCGGCGCGAACCTTCTTCTTTACGGCGGCGAATTGCTTTTCGTTGGCGCGGGTGGCAAGGATGTTGCCCCCGTGTTTAGCGAGACGAGCGAAGATTCCGGCGACCTGCGCGGGGGTCTTGCCTTCGCCGAGGATGATCTCAGGCATTCCAGTTCGCAGAGCGCGGTGATGATCGACTTTGGCGAAGCCGAGATCTTCGAAGGGCAAGTGGCGGAGGCGAGCGACGGCATCGTCGGGCGTGAGCTTGCCCTTGCGGACCTGCTCGAAAAGCTGGCGGATGGATTCGGCGTTCAAGAAGGACTCAGCATTCAGCACTCGGCATTCAGCCGGGCGCAGGTTAGATTAGCACTTTGAGGGCCTTGGGTTCAGGCGTGGGCGGCGCGCGACTTTGAGTTGGAGACCGTGCGGAGTTTGGCAATCACAGCCGTGCAGACTTTGCGGGCGAGTCCGGGCTCATCGAGGTGAGCGAGGAACAGGCGGCGCAGTCCACTGGGCGCGACCTTGCCGGCGAGGTAGGCGTCGTAGATCTGGCTTCCGATGCGGTAGCCGAGGTCTTTTGCGGCTGACTCACTCCTGCTCATTTCGGCGCGAACGGACGCCTGGGCGGCTTTTTCGCACGCGGCGCGCGACGGCAACGACGAGTCGTCGGGAACTGCCCGGGAAGGATCCAGTACGCGCGAGCCGAAATAGGCGACGGCGTGTTCGATTACGCGGGCATAGAACGTGTCGATTGCGCTGCGTTCGCGTCGACCGCTTCCGTTTGCTGCGCTTCCCCCTTCCGCATGTCCATTGAGCCGCTGCGGCAAACCTTGACAGGCCTGATGCAGGAATCGCGTGGCATCTTCGGCGGCGTGGATCATTTGAAATTCGCGCAGGTAGAACGCGTTGACCTGCGGCAGATAAGCGCTGCCGTGCTCCTCGACGCTGGTGAGCATCGATTCGCGTTCCTCCTCGGCAATGCCCTTGCGAGACAGCAGGCGGCGCAGCATGGCGTCGGACGGGCCGCCGTAGACTTCCGGCAGCATGTCGACCAGGAATTTCGGTTGCGTGCCGTTGTGCGGCGAGTAGCGGTTGATTTCGAGGAAGCGCGCCAGACTGTCGATCAGGTTGTAAATGGTGGGAGCGAAGTCGGGACCGCCGTCGCAACGGCTCCACTGGTCGAGGAACAGGCGGTAGCTCTCGTATTTTTCCAGCGGCGTGGCGTTGAAGACGCACAGCACGTCGTCATTGACGCGGACGGCTTCCACTTTGTCGACGCGTTCTCCGGCAGCACGCCAGTAGAGAGCGTCAATGTTCTGCAATACGGTAACGACTTTTGCACCCGGGATCTGGTCACGCAGCGCGCCGGGCAAATGGCCAGGAGCGAGATGCGACTCGCCGAACAGAGCGAAGATGACAGCGTCAGAATGGCGCTCACGGATTTCGGCAATCTTGGCGGCGGCGTGGCGGTCGCGGGCGCCGATTTTGCGCAGGTCTTCGCGCGGCATGCAGTCGAGTCCGTAGACGGCCTCGGCGTGATCGCGCGCGGTGACCAGCAACTCGTGGAATGGGGTCCAATCGTATCCCCAGTCGAGGTCGAAGCGGATGCGCTGGCGGAGCTCGCTCTCGTCGATTTCGCGGCGCCACCATTCGTCGAGAATGTGCTGGTCGCGGGCGAAGATGGTTTCGACTCCCAGCACGACCGGGCGGTCCCCGGCCAGGGCGCGCTGCTCGATCAGCGAGGCAGCATAGCGCTGGGCGGCGGGCAGGGCGTGATAGTCGCCGATCAGGACGACGTCGGCGGAATGCAGGGTGCTCTGGATCTGTTGCGAATCGAGAACGGAATCGTAGCTGCGGTACGCCTCGTTGAACTCGCGAAGATATTTGCGGCGGTTATGCGAATCCTGGGCGCGGATTTCACGCTCCACTCCGGCCAGCGCGTGCAACTGGGCGGCGCTGCGGCGGGATCGGAGATTGGCGGGGCTGGCCATTTTTGGGTTGCGCTTCTCTTGACTTCTAGTCCATTGACTCCCTATGCTCCGAATCGGCGGAGAATCAGTGCCGTCCCATTCGGGACTCGTTCGTCCTCGCCGCTCCTACCCGGCACTTACGTGCCGGGCTATCACATGCCGCCCCTGCGGGGCTGGAGTGTAGCGATTTCGTTTTCTCGCTCCATCCCAGTGCCGCGAGGCGTTTTCGCTATTCCAAAGGACCTTCGTGCCCAACCATCCACCGCAAAATTTGACCATCGCTGCAAGCGGGGCCAGCGGGGCCATTTTCTTGCGGCATCTTCTTCTGGCCGTCGAACGCGACGAGCGCGTGGAGACGGTCAACTTCATCGCTTCCGACAGCGCCCTGCGCGTCATGGCCGAAGAGTTGGGCCTGAAGGGCCGGTCCAACCTGGTCGGCCAGATTCTCGGGGCTCCCGCCAGGAATCCCAGCGGAAGTTCCGGCAGCCGCGCTTCGCGCAAAATTCAAGTTTCCAAAATTAAAGAGCAATCGAACGCTGACATCGGTGCGAACGTGGCCAGCGGTTCTTATCCCGCCGACGCCATGATCGTCATGCCATGCAGCGTGGGCACTCTGGCCCGCATCGCCAACGGCGTCGCCTCGCAACTGATCGAGCGCGCAGCTGACGTTTCGCTCAAAGAGAAGCGTCCGCTGGTGCTGTGCGTGCGCGAGACGCCGCTCAATAAAATCCACATCCGCAACATGTACCGGGCCGCCGATGCCGGAGCCACCGTCTTCCCGCTGATCCCAGCCTTCTATTACGGCCCTGCTTCTTTCGATGAGATGGCGCGCGAATTTGCCTATCGCGTGCTGGCTCATCTGGGCCTTCCCCAACCCGACGCCTTTCGCTGGAAAAGCTGACGGATCAATCACTTGGACGCCTAGGGAAAATACCCTCTCCCCTCAGGAATATCGGCAGCATGAGGGCAGGATTTCAGTGTAGAGAGCCAAAGGTGCCGGCCCCAAGATGCCCGCCGGACATGTACGGGTGGGGAATCTATCCTCTTTCGCAAATCTCCGAGATTTCCAAAGCTGCATTCGCGATTCGATGGCGTAGAATGCGGCAACTTCCCGGGAAGGTGAATCATGTTCAGACGATGGTGCATGGGACCGATCCCGCTGCTGCTCCTTACGATTGGGACGTGCGCAGCGGATGATCACAATCCCTTCGCTGGCGATGCCAAGGCAGCGAAGGCTGGCGAGTATGAGTTCCGCATCAACTGCGCGCTGTGTCACGGGTTGGGTGCGCACGGTGGAGGGCGCGGGCCTGACCTGACGCGGGCGGTGAAGAAGCATACGCACTCCGACGCCGACATGTTTCAGGTGATCAGCAACGGCATTCCCGGAACTGCGATGCCGGCCAACGGCACCAACGGGCAGGGGGTCGGGATGACCGACGAAGAGGTCTGGCAGATCATCACCTACATTCGCAGCCAGGAAGTGAAGGCTCCAGCTAGCGCGGTGGGCAACGCTGGCCATGGCAGGGATCTGTTTTACGGCGATGCGAATTGCTCGCTGTGCCACATGGTCGAGGGCAAGGGCGGGCGGCTGGGACCGGAGTTGACGGCGGTGGGCGGGTCGCGGACGCGCGAGGCGATCATTGAGTCGGTACGCGACCCGAACCGGCGGCTGGCTTGGGGATTGACGGAGTCGACGAAGGAGTTTCCGCAGGAATATGAGAGCGTCACTGTGGTCACCGCGGACGGGAAGGAAATCAAGGGAGTCACGCTGAATGAAGACAGCTTCAGCGTGCAGGTCATGGACGCGAACGAGCAGATTCATCTTCTGGAGAAGAACAAGTTGCGGTCGTTTCAGAAGAGCCGGCAGTCGGCGATGCCGAAGTACGGAGCTGACATTTTGAGCGACAAGGATCTTGCGGATATCGTGGCCTACCTGGTCAACGTGGGGGCGAAGTGAGAGGGCCGGGCACCATGAAAGGCGTCAAGTCACCGTGGAAGAGCGGCGCTTCAGCGCCGCGCCGAGGCGCTATCAAAGGTGAGGGCTGCAGCCCCAGGCGCCCACAGGGCCTAAAGGCCTCTTTCTCAAGAATCCGCAACGCGGCCCTTGAAGGGCCGCTCTTCCACGGTACTGTCAGAGCTCGGGCACGTCTTCTGGCGATCTGCTTAATGGCCCTCTTTGCGAGTCACGCCCTCGCGCAGGTGACTTTCGAACGGCTGGTGAATTCTGCGAAGGAACCACAGAACTGGATGACTTATTCCGGGGACTACACCGGAAAGCGCTTCAGTTCCCTCGATCAGATCAACATCACCAATGCCCGAACCATGGTCGCGAAGTGGGTGTACCAGACCGGAGCGACCGGGAAGATGGAGTCCACGCCCTTGGTTGTCGACGGTATTCTGTATGCGACGGGGCAGGATGACCGCGCATTTGCGCTCGATGCCCGCACGGGGCGGCCCGTCTGGATGTACCAGCGGCAGATTCCGGGAGATATTCGTCCGTGCTGCGGGCGGGTGAATCGCGGGCTCGCAATTCTGGGCGACAAGGTTTTTATGGGCACGCTGGATGCGCACGTGATCGCGCTCGACGCCAAGACCGGGGCCGTGGTGTGGGACGTGGTCGCGGCGGATTATCGCACGGGACACAGCTTCACGGTCGCGCCGCTGGCGGTGAAGGGACTGATCGTCATCGGCGTGTCTGGCGGCGAGTACGGAGTGCGCGGGTTCATTGACGCGTACGATGCGGCGACCGGCGAGCGCAAATGGCGCTTCTATACGGTGCCGGGGCCAGGCGAGCCAGGACATGAAAGTTGGGAGGGCGATTCGTGGAAAGTGGGTGGCGCGCCCGCGTGGAATACGGGCACGTACGATCCGGTGACGAATCAGATTTTCTGGCCGACGGGGAATCCTGCGCCGTCGAATCGGGGCAAGGGACGCGCAGGCGACAACCTGTACAGCAATTCCCTGCTGGCGCTGGATGCCGATACGGGCAAGATGAACTGGTATTTCCAGTTCACCAAGCACGACGAACACGATTGGGATGCGACGCAGGTTCCGGTCATGATTGACACGAGCGGTAAGCATCTGATCGCGCAGGCCAACCGTAACGGATTCTTCTACGTGCTTGATCGCACGACGGGCAAGCTCATCTCGGCGAATGCTTACGGCAAGATTACATGGAGCGATACGAAGGATGCGGAAGGCCGTCCGGTGGCGAAGAAGGAGGCTTCGCCGACTCTTGAAGGTCACACGGTCTGCCCCGGGGCGTTAGGGACAACGAACTTTATGGCTCCGACCTACAGCCCGCAGACCGGGCTGTTCTATGTGACGGCGCGCGATCAGTGCGACATTTTCAGCACGGCTCCTCAGCCTTACGAAGCGGGGCACGCTTACTACGGGAGTGCCTATTTTCCTTCGGAGGAGGCCCGTCCTTATCTGGGATTTCTGAAGGCGATCGATCCGGCGACCGGAGAGATCAAGTGGAAATTCGAGCATACGTCACCGACGTGGTCGGGAGTGCTGTCAACCGCGGGAGGTCTCGTGTTCACGGGCGATGCCGAAGGAAACTTCATCGCCTTCGATGCGGCGGCGGGCAAGCCGCTGTGGCACTTCCAGATGGGCAGCGCGGTTTACGCTGCGCCCATGGCGTTTGCGGTGGACGGGAAAGAATATGTCGCGATCGCGGCGGGTAGTGCGGTGTGTGCCTTCGGGCTGCCGTAGACGTTGACCACTTGGATGGACTATGGTCTACTATATGAGTCATGAAGGAAATAGCTATCTCCGAGTTCAAAGCCAAGTGTTTGGCAATCCTCGATGAGGTGCAGAAGACCAAGCAGCCGATCCGGGTGACTCGTCGCGGGCGTCCCATCGCGGAGGTCTCCCCTCCCGCGCCGACCAATAACCGGGATTGGATCGGTTCGATGAAGGAAATGAAGATTCTTGGTGACATCATTTCTCCCGCAAATGATGAAGATGATTGGGAGGTACTGCGAGATTGAAACTTCTGCTGGATACTCACATTTGGTTGTGGAGTCTCCGCCAGACTAATCGGCTGGGCGCGAGAGTACGCAGAGAACTGCGGGACTTGCAAAACGAGCTTTGGCTATCCCCCATCAGCACGTGGGAGGCGCTCATCCTTCACCAGAAAGGTCGAGTGTACTTGGCGCATGACCTGGATCGGTGGATGGCGGAAGCAACAGGACCATTCCGGCAGGCTCCTCTGACCCACGAAATGGTCGCAGCGGCACGCCGCCTTCCGTTGCCGCAGCGCGATCCAGCCGACAGATTTCTCGCAGCTACCGCCAAGGTACTCAATTTGACGCTGGTCACGGCAGATGCCAGCTTGTTGGGACTGGGCGAAATTGCCACTCTCGCCAATCGTTAACGGGCTCACAGTCTCCTGTTGCTTTCCCTGATACCCACTTTCGTGCCGGTTGACGCACAGGGCGGTTTCGTACTAATGTGCGATTACACCGGAAAGGAGGTGGTCGGATGATAAGTTCTGAAGGCAGTAGTTGGGGTTATCAAAGACCAGGTGAGGTGGCTGAGACTTAGAGCGGTTGCTCTAAGCGGGGCTTCAGGCGCAGACAAGAAACGCGCGCCCGGAGCTACAGCCCGCACACTACCGGTGAGGTAAGGATTCAATTCCGCCTGACGCAGGTCGGTCAGGAATCGTCGATTCGACGAACCCGGAGTTGCCGTAGAGGCCACGTTAGAGTGACCACCTCTTGGTCAATCCCAAACAGTCCACCGGGCAGCCCGCAAGCTTCGTGCTTGCGGGCTGTTCTATTTTTCGTGGCGCGCGTTGCGAATGCCGCTACGTCCGCGGCTTCTTCTTGGGAACCCCCTTCGTGTGGCAGTCCGCGCACTTCACCGTGTGGACGTTGTGCGGGCTCTTGATCGACTTGAACGTGGTATCCATGGTTTCGACGTTGAGGCCGCAGTTCGACAGCTGCGGGTGGCACGTGGCGCACGAGGCGCGGGTCTTCTGGCCGTGCTTCTCGTGGCAGGCCAGGCAACTGAGGCCTTCGTGGACTCCGATGGGCGTGCGGTCGTCGCCGGAGCCGACCTGGCTGCTGGCCTCCGGGGCGTGGCACTGGTAGCAGAGAGCCTGGCGCTGGTCGGGGCTGATCTTGATCGGGCGGGCGCGTTCGTACATCTGTGGGAGCGGCAGGCGGCCGAGCGATATGTAGTCCTGCTCGCGACGATCAAATAATGCCAGCGAAGGGCGGGAGATTTCTTCTCGAGGGCCAGCGTCATCCGCCTTGACCGCAGGGTGTGCGAGGGGTGCGCCGTAACGATGCATCTGATGGCACGCCAGACACGGGATCGCGGGTTGCTCCGCGAGTTTCGGATCCAGGAGTCTCCACGGACCTTTCGTATCCACAGGTGTGACTAAGTCGCGGACGCTGCCTTCGAAGTGCATTGCGTGACAACGCAGGCAGTCGTCCATCAAGAGGCGGCGCCGGTTGTGATCTTTGTCGAGGAAGATGCGCGAATAGGTGGCGCCGTGCGGGCCGGCTGACCAATCTGCGGATTCCTGACGGTGACACTTGGCGCAACGCGCACTGATTTTGAGTACGTCCTCGGTTTTCAGGCGAACTTGTTCGGGGACTTGGCCACGCAGATGCGCGGCTAATTGACGGATATTCTTCAAATGAAAGCCGGCATCAAGAGTGAGGACATCGCCGTGACACTCGGAACACGGGATGTTGCGATGAGCCGATTCGTGCCAGTCACGGTAGGGCTGCCAGATTTCGTGGCAGCGGGTGCAGGATCGTCCGCCGGAATAACTGTAGTAGAGGCTGGCGCCGGGCAGGAACAGGATCACAAACAGGGCGATCACCAGGGGCGCAACGACGCGAAGGCGAAGGAATCCGCGGACCGTCATCGCGCACATTCCTTGCGGCAAGCGCTAAGAGCGGCCATGAGTGCCCTTCCACGATCTAACGAGATCGTCGGAGGCGTAATAAGCGATCGCCATGATGGTGAGGACAGGATTGAATCCGCCGTTGGTGACATGGACGCTGCCGTCGATGACATAGAGGTTGTCAACGTCATGGACGCGACAGTGTTTGTCGACGACGGAAGTCTGCGGGTCGTTGCCCATCCGGCACGTGCCGGCCTGGTGCTGGCCGCCACTGGGGCCGTCACGAGAAGTCCAGTTGAAGGGGATGGTCGTGGTAGCGCCGGCTTCCTTCAGCCACGCTTCGGCCTTCGCAGAGAGGAACTTGGTTCCCAGCAGATCGTTGTCGTGGCGGTGGCCCGAGAGTCGGACCACAGGAATTCCCCAGGCGTCTTTCACAGTCGGATCGACCTGCACTCGGGATTCGAAGACCGGCATCTCCTGCACGGGACCCATGACAAAAATGCTGCGCCGGTAGTAACGGCGCATGAAGTCTTTGTGGGCCGCGCCCCAGCGCGGAATTCCCGGGACATGCAAGCCGGAGAATTGATAGGGCAGACGAATGAACTCGTTGGCGAGCAGTCCGCCGCCGATGAATCCTGGATTGCCGTGGTTGTAGTCGCACAGGGCGATGGATGCACCGGGGCCGAGGTCGTCGTACGTTTCTTGCTCGAACAGGCCGGCGGCTCCGGTGTATGCGTGGCCTTGCAGGTTTCTTCCAACCCAGTTGTAGCGGTTTCCGAGGCCGTTAGCGAAGAGGCGACTCCTGGAATTCAACAACAATCGGGCTGACTCTGTGGCCGAGCAGGAAACCACAACGAGATCTGCGGTCTGTTCCTGCAAGCGCCCTTTGGAATCGTAGTAGGCAACGCCGGTGGCGCGGCCGTGGTCGTTCGTCAAAACTTCTTTCGCGATGCATTCGGAGCGCAGTTCGCAGTTGCGGGTCTTGAGTGCTTTGGGGATGACCGTATTCTGAGTGCCGCACTTGGCATCGACTTCGCAGGCAAAGCCCACGCACCAGCGGCAGCGCATGCAGGCCCCGCGTCCGTTGTAGGGAACGGAGTTTCGCAGCATGGGGAGGTCAAACGGATGCAGGCCGAGGCGCTCGGCGGCAGGCTTCAGAATCTGATGTTCGCGGTTCGGCGGCAGCGGAGGCATGGGCAGGGGACGGCGGCGCGGGGCGCGAAAGATGTTGTTCGAGTCGTCGCCCGAGACTCCGATTTCCCACTCCGCTTTTTCGTAGTAGGGCTCGAGATCCGCGTAGCTGATGGGCCAATCCTCGAGCGTGCTGCCGGCCACCGTTCCATAGGTCGAACGCAGGCGGAAATCTTTTTCCAGAAAGCGCCATGCCATTGCCCCGTAGCTGAGCGTACCACCGCCGACACAAGCGGCATTGTTGCTGTAGGCGCCTTGGTTCGAGCGGACGATGTGTCCCGCGCCTTTGGCGTCGACGGAAACGCGCGGGTTGCGTTGCTCGTCGGGACCGAAGGAATTTCCCAGGACGCAGGTGCGCTGGTTGCGCAGGTCGTCTTTGCGATCGTCGTAGGACGTGTACCATTTGCCGCGTTCCAACAGGACTACGCTGAGGCCGGCTTCGGCAAGCTCTTTGGCGACGATGCCGCCTCCGGCGCCGCCACCGATCACAATCGCGTTTACGTGCTTGAGAGACATTCTGTTGATTACATCGCGCTACAGCTTGGTGAGGTCATAGCGCAAACGTCCGCGAATCGGAGGATATGGAAGGCCCAGCATCTTCCAACTCACGCCTTCGCGATTGCCTCCGTGCCGGGGATCGCCGTAGTAGCCCTGCATGGTGTGATCGATTACGAGACCGAAAAACTCAGATGAAGAGGTCTGCTTCCAGATTGCGCCGGGAGCTTGGCCGGATTCCAGGTGATGCAGCACGTCGATCTGCCGCGGGGCAACGAGATGGGCGAATGCATTGCCATAGAGCAAGCGGCTGCTCTGGTCGATGCCGGCAATTCCACGCCGATACATTGGCTGCAGGCTCTGGAACTGGCCGCACAGCTGGCGGTCGATGTAATTGACGACACCCGCCCACGCGGCGCCTGGATCCTGGTCGGGTGGAATGATCTGGTCGCTGATCGCGGCGAGAGTGCGGGCTTCATCAAGCGTAAGAAATCGCCACGGAGTTCCGTTGGTGGTGCAAGCCACGCCCGCTCCGGCCGCCGCGACGAGAGCGGCCTGCAGGAAGGCACGCCGGTTCCATTTGAGGCTGGCTTCCACTTTTCGTTTGTTACATGCAGGGGCGAGGAAGTCTGTGATCAGCATCACGAACGAGTGTGGACCGATCTATTTGCTGGAATCGTGGGCAGCAACGGAATTCCCGGTCCGTCAACTGGAGTATGATTCCCTGCCATGGCGACGATTGATCCAGAGCAGGAACGGCGGCGGCTGGTGGAGTTCTACTCTCTACAGATGGACGGAGAGCTGGAAAAGGTCGCCGGCCAGGCGGCTGAACTCACCGATACTGCACGAGAAGTGCTACGAGCCGAACTCAGCCGCAGGGGCCTCAGTGTCGCGCCACTCGAACGCGCGCTCGTCCCGCCTCCCATTCCGGTCAAACCTCCGCCCCCGACGCCTCGGATCAAGACCCCGTCGGCGGAATTGCCGGCATGGCTCGACGCTGACCTCGCTCTGCGGGAACTGGTGACGCTTCGCAAGTTCAGAGACATGCCCGAGGCTTTGCTGGCGAAAGGATGTCTCGAATCGGCTGGGATCGAGTCCTCTCTCGTGGATGACAACATGGTGCGTCTAGATTGGTTCTGGTCAAATCTGATCGGAGGCATCAAACTGCAGGTGGATCCGAAGGATATCGAGGCTGCTAACGAGATTCTGGATCAACCTATTCCAGATGGATTCGATGTCGCGGGTGTCGGTGAATATCAGCAGCCACATTGCCCAAGGTGCGAGTCGCTGGATGTGAACTTTCAAGAAGTATTGCCCGCCGCATTCGTCAGCGCTTATCTCAGCGTGCCAATTCCGTTCCACCGCCGGGCGTGGAGATGTCATTCCTGCGACGCGGAGTGGGAAGAAGATGGAACGGATGCCGCCGAGAACTGATTCCCATGTCTAGAACCATCTGCCTGAACGTTCCCAACCGCCACCAAAACGCGCTCGAGTTGGAGTTAGAGTTCGAGCAAAGTTAGTAGGAGGGAAGATATGAAAACCGTTCTTGTTTTGATGATCTTGACGTTATCCGCATTTGCCCAACAGGAACCCACCGCGGTTGCGACGGCCTGTGGTCCGAAGGATGTCAAGTTCGAAGCCAAACTGGACGACTCCCAGCACACGCTCGCACAGCCCGAGGCGGGAAAGGCGCTGGTGTATTTCATTCAGGACATCGGCGTGGTGAACTGTATCGGCAGTTGCATGACCACCCGGATTGGGCTGGACGGAGCCTGGGTGGGCGCCAATCAGCACAATTCTTATTTCTCGGTGTCCGTCGAGCCGGGTGAGCACCATGTGTGCGCCAGTCCGCAATCGCGACTTTTGCCGAAACCGTCTGCAAAGTACGCGGGGGTGCTGGTGGCTCTCAGACATTTCACAGCAGAGGCGGGGAAGGTTTATTACTTCCGCATGCGATCTTTCGGAGCACCCAACCAGGAGATATTCGATTTGGATCCGGTTGACGCCGACCAGGCCAAGTATCTGATGGCTTACTATCCCTCGAGCGTTTCGCGCCCGAAGCCGTGACGCGCGGCAGGGTATTTCCTATCTAATGCCCAGCGCGGCGAAGCCTTTGCGGATTACGTCCTGAGTGTCTTCGGCGAGGTGGAGCGGCGGCAGTTCATCGCGAGTGAACCAGCGGACTTCGGCAGCGTCGCTGGCGGCTGCGAGTTCGCCGCCAACCCTGCGGCAGAGAAAATCAATCAATACGTAGTGATACTGCACGCGCTTTTCGGCGTTGCGCAGGATGCGATCGTAGACGCCGAGCAGGTCGCCGGGCTCGACGATGAGTCCGGTTTCTTCGCGGGCCTCGCGGATGGCGGCTTCGCGGACGAGTTCGCCGACTTCGAGGACGCCTCCGGGGATGGACCATTGCCCTTGAATGGGCGGATGCGCGCGTTTCACGAGCAGGACGCGGGAGTCCTCGATGATGATGGCGCCGACGCCGACTAGCGGGATTTCGGGGAACTCGCGTTGCATGGTGCGAGCATTCTAAAGCGGATCGAGAGTTCGCGACCGCGGACCCCAGCCGAGCTTCGCTCGGCGGACGGGCGAAGGCGCCCGTCCCCACACAGGCACCGTCCCCACATACTCCCTCCCCACACTTGTCCGTCCCACAGTTGCGCCACCTCGACTCTGTGGTTAAATAGCGGTCTCTATGGCGCTTGAGGAATATAAGCGGAAACGGCGGTTTGAGGAGACTCCGGAGCCTCCGCCGAAAGTGGCGACGAAGGCGGGGAATCGGTTTGTCGTGCAGATGCACGATGCGACGCGGCTGCATTACGACTTCCGCTTGGAGATGGAGGGCGTGCTGAAGTCGTGGGCGGTGCCGAAGGGGCCGTCGCTCGATCCGGCGGACAAGCGGCTGGCGATGCACGTGGAGGATCATCCCGTTTCGTATTTCGACTTCGAGGGAAACATCCCGGAGAACAACTACGGCGCCGGAACCGTGATCGTGTGGGATGTGGGGACGTGGCAGCCGCTTTCGCCGGTTGCGGTGAATGGGAAGTATCCGCCCGGCACAGAAGCGGAAGCGGCGGCCATGCTCGCCAAGGGAGATCTGAAGTTTCGTTTGAATGGGGAGCGGCTGAAGGGCGACTTCGCGCTGGTCAAAATGCGGGGGCGGCGTCCGGGGAGCAAGGGGAACGAGTGGTTGATGATCAAGAAGCACGACGATCAAGTAGTGGAGGGATACGACATCGCGGCGATCGACACGTCGGTGCTCAGCGGTCGGACCCTGGATCAGGTTGCGGGCGACGCGGGATCGGCGGAGTGGAAGAGCCGTCCCACGGGCCGCGGGAGGCTCAAAGCGGCGTGGCTGGCGGACGCGGTGGCTCGGGTGGAAAAGAAAAAACAGGTGAAAACCACGGAGGACACAGAGGACGCGGAGAAAAACAGAAAACGGAAAAACACCTCTGCCAAGAGAGCCCCTCAGGCTGAGACTGCTGCTCCAGCGAGAAAAGAAATAAAATCCTCCGTGTCCTCTGTGCCCTCTGTGGTTCTTGCTTCTGTTCCCACGAAGCGACCCATGCCGGCAACGATTCATCCCATGCTGGCGGAATCAGTAGAGAAGCCGTTTGACGGGGCGGAGTGGCTGTTCGAGATCAAATGGGACGGGTATCGCGCGATCGCGTTTATCGCGGACGGCAAGGTGCGGCTGGTGTCGCGGAATCAGAATGATCTGACGCCTCGCTATCCCGAGTTGAAGGACATGGCCAAGTTCATCCATGCAAAGACTGCAATTCTGGATGGCGAAGTGGTTGCGCTGGATGAAGAGGGGAAGGCGTCTTTCAGTTTGATGCAGCAGCGGACGGGATTTCGTCCCGGTGGGAAACGCGCGGTGGGGAATTCCGATGTGCCGGTGCTGTATTACGCGTTCGACCTGCTGTATCTCGATGGCTACGACTGGCGGCGCGTGCCACTGGAACAGCGCAAGCGGAAACTGGCGTCGTTGCTGGTGGCAGGAGATGTCTTACGGTACTCCGACCACTATGAAGAGCGCGGCAAGGCGCTGTTTGAGATGGCACAGAAGACGGGACTGGAGGGGATCGTTGCCAAGAAGCGCGCCAGTTTCTACGAAGAACGCCGCAGCCGTGAGTGGCTCAAGATCAAGATTCGTAAGCGGGTCGAGTGCGTCGTCGGCGGATATACCGTACCCGAAGGAAGCCGCGCACACTTTGGCTCTCTGGTGCTCGGACTCTACGACAAGAAGGGCGGATTGATTCACGTGGGGCAGGTGGGCAGTGGGTTCGATCAGAAATCGCTGGGCGAGATTTCGAAGGTACTAAAGAAGATCGAGACGAAGAAGAATCCATTCTTCGGAGACGTCGAGGCCCTACGCAAGGTGAGTTGGGTCAAGCCGGAGTTGGTGGCTGAGATTGAGTATGCGGAGTGGACCGACGGAACGAGCGCGGGGAGCGGACCGAAGCTGCGCGCACCGGTGTTTCTGGGATTGCGAGACGACAAGGATCCGAAAGAATGCGTCCTGGAGGAAGCTCGCGTCTAGCTTGGGCCGCTGATCCAGCTACTTACTTCACGTCCTTCATTGCCAGCAGCGTGCCATAGTCGCGGCCGCTGGGATCGACGGCGCGGGCTACAACGCCGGCGAAGGCATCCCGCAATTCCGGATACTTGGCGACCAGCGCTTTGATGACGGCAACGTTGTTCTGGTACACCTGGTTCGTATTGGAAATGTCGGCGGCCTGATACTTCACGATCAGATCCAGATCATTGGCCACGGCCTGGGGAAAGATCGCAGTGAGCTTGTAGGTGGTTGATGCGGCGGTGAGATCCGTCGTCTTTCCGTCGGCGGGAAGGTCAGCCAGTCGCAAGCTCTGCGACTCTTCGGACAGCTTGTCGGTAGCGGCGGTATACATCGATGGGAGCCTGGAAATCAGGGTGCTCGCTTCCAGGTAATAGAACCATGCATTATGAAGTTGGCCCTTCGTTTTGTATTCCCGGGCACGCGCCAGAAACCAGTCGCTGTCGTGCCCCGTGACTTGGGCGGGAATGATGAAGAGGCCGCCTAGTTTCCAGTCGGTTCCCACCTGCTGCAGTATGAAGGAAACCATCATCCGCCCTTTCGCAGACGTCGCGTCCAGAAGGACGACACCGTACTTGCCGGCCGGCAGATTGTCGAAATAGAAGACCGCGCTGCCGGTGGTCTGGCCGTTCTTGCCAAAGACTCCGCAGTAAAACTCGGCATGCGGGACGGGGGTCGTGCCGTCGAGCAGAAAGACAGTCTTCACGATCCCCTGGGTGCCGGCGAGATCCGGCTGGTGATCCTTGACCGAGGTCTCGATTCCAGAGAAATCTGCCGCGAGGCTGGGGATAGCGCTCTGCCGCAACGACGCGACATCGCCCTTGGCAGCCAAGTCGAAAAAATGCTGGCCGGCCGCTGTAATGGCGGCCCGCGGGGCGGCTTCCAGATCGCTCGACGTCTGGCAGCTCTGGGCGCGGGCACTCAGGGGGGAGAATGCCAGCAATGACAGGGCGATCCAGAAACCAAGGTTGAGCCTGCGGGACGTCAGATTCATCGTGCTTCCGCCTTTACTTTCATAGAGTTGGAAAGGCTTCACCCAGTCTACGCCTGCTTGAGCCTGCGCTGTTAAGATTTCGCTCGGCCGGAAATGATTGACTGCAATCGAGTTATCGATGGCCTCCCGCTTCGTGCCATAGCATCTAAGCTGTGCAAGAGAGTAGTGTTAAGACGTTCTACTGGTGGGAGATTGTGCTTGCTGGTCCCTGCATACCCTGCCGGTGCTAAAATTCCGGTAAAGGCGTCCTTGCGGTGTCCCCCGAAATGAGATTGCTGGGAGGAAAGCAGTTATGAGCACAGGGTGGAAGTTTACGATGGCAGCTGGCGGTCTTGTCCTGTGCATCGCCGTGATGTGCCCGGGGATTGTAAACGCCGTGGATGCCGCGCCGTCACAGACTCACAAGAAGACGAAGAAGCCAGTGCCGCTTCCACCCCTGCCGTCCGGCCCCACTGGGCCAGTCCAGCCGATTCCGCTGGATTCGATGGCGCCGGTGCCGCCGCAAGTGAGTTATCAGAATGAGCAACTGACTATCGTCGCGCCTAACTCAACCTTGGGCGACATTTTGCGAGCGGTCCGGAAACAGACTGGAGCGGACATCGAAGTTCCTTCAGCACCGGAGCGGGTCGTAACCCACCTGGGACCGGGACCGGCACGGGAAATCGTGGCTGAACTGCTCAATGGATCGCGGTTCAATTATGTGTTGCTCGGATCTCCCTCGAATGACGCGCTGTTGACACGCGTGGTTCTAGTGGCGAAAACGGGGCCGGACAATGTGAGCCCGCCCAGTGGCCCATCACTGGCAGAACAGCAGCAACTGGGAATTGTCCAAGCGAATCCGGGGCAGCCGCAGCCTGAGGTGGGGCCGGATGCGAACGACGCGGACGCGACCGAGGAGAACGCCGATGACAACGCGGACCAGGCGGCTGCCGAAGCGGAACAGCCCCCCGCGGACCCCAACCAGCCTCCGGTGAAGACGCCGCAAGAAATGTTGCAGGAGATGCAGCAAAGGCAATTGATGCTGCAACAGCAGCAACCTCCGGGACAACCGCCGATTCCGGGCGCGGGCATTCCGCCGCGGCCACCGCAAGAACAACAACAATAGACAGAAGGCCGCGTCCAAGGACGCGGCCTTTTCATCTCATCTGATCTTCACTGCGCAACAAGTCAAGGGTGGTTTCCGCGGACATTCTCCGAGTGCGGCGCGGAGTGTGCCGTAAACGGCGACTCAGCGATGGTCTTCTGGAGCAGTTTCCAGTCACGATCCACTTCAGTTTCGGAAATGCCCTGCGATGATTTGCTCCGCAGTTCCGCTTGAAGACGGGCTTCAAGCAACTGACGAACCAATTGTGGCGGGGCATTCCCGCTCAAAACGTTGTCAGCGGCCACGCCAACCTGCACGATGCTGTCTCCAACCTGCAATTGCAGGACTGGTCTTCCCTGGTCATCGACGCCGGTCTTCGCTTTGGATTGGAGTTTCTCCCACACTTTGTCGGCATTCTGTCCGGGCTTTTCTGGATAGGCGCCCGCCAGAAAATGTTTCAATTGCAGCTGATAAGCCCGGCGGTCTTCGCGGTCCAGCGGTCGCTCGGGGTCGTTGCCGACCACGAACATCATCGCGTTGCGAGACGGCTCGAAGTGGCCCGCTCCCGTGCCCACATAGACCGCCGCCACGCACCCGGCAAAGATCGGGCTGACCACAGCGCTCGGCACGATGTACTTCTTCGATTTAAAAAACGATTCGACCACTCCGTGCACGGTCGAACTGCGCGGCATGCTGCCCGGCACCTGCGCAATGATGAGCCGCGAGAACTGCAACTCGGGATGACGGTCGCTGAATTTCGTCAGCATTTTCGAAATCTGTTTCGGCGTCGTTATGCCTATATCGGCGATTAGACTGCGGTGCGAGGATTTCGGGTAATAAGAATTGAGTACGCCCTTGGCAAAGTCGGCGCAGTTGTTGGAGACAAGGTGGAAATGAGACACGTTCGGCGACGAGTTGTACTTGCGAATCAGCGCGTCGTCCTGCTCCGGCGTGGATTGAATCTCGAAGCCGTAGATGGTGCGATCGTAAGAAGAGCCGACAAGTTGGTACCAGTTTCCGCCGGGAGTTTCGCCGTTCTTCACGTCGGGGGCGATGTCCTCCAGATATTTGCGGCGGTAGCGATCGCGCAGAAAAAGAGCCATCTTGGCATCGGCAAAGAGCGGCACATCTTCAGGGCGCTCCACCGCGTACAGGTAGGGGATCAAAGGGATGGCGACCCAATCGTGCCCACCCACGCCGTCGTAACGGCTGAGCACGACTCCGGTTTCGCCTGGGGCACAGTGGCGGAGAACGAGAGGGGTGTCGGCGCACACGCCCGACAGATACACCGCGGCATGTCCGGTCGCGGTAAAAAATCCCATCGTGCCGTAGGGTTCTTCCAGAAGGAGGGTAGCCGAGGCCGCTGCGAACGAAGCGCAGAGCAAGAGCATCACGACCAGACTGCCAAGTGCGCGCCGCACGGATTGGATGTGGCGTGGAAACATGGTTACCCCAGACAATTCAACACCTAACCTGCTTAGTAAGAACCCTTTAGGCAAAGATTAGTTGCTGATAATCGGGAAAACCAGTTACCGAAGGTCAAAGAATTTAGTGTCGATTGGGAGCGAAGATACAGCGAAACACGCGGCGGTTCAGAGCTGTATGTTATTCAGTGGATCTCAGTAAGCGTGCTCTTGCCCACTGAGCACTTTCGGCAACGGTTTGGTCTTCGTCAGCCGCCAATTGGTCGAGCAAGGGAAGGAATTCTTTATTCCCACTGTTGCCCATCGCAATGGCGGAGTTGCGACGCAGACCGGAGCGCTTCGTGCGGCGGATGGGCGATCCGCGGAACGCCTCACGAAATTCTTCCGCAGACATTTCAGCGAGCCAAGCGAGAGCGGGGTTCACCAGCCCGGGTCGGGGTTCGAACTCGGGCGCCGCGGATGCCGGAGCTTTACGGTTCCACGGACAAACATCCTGGCAGATGTCGCAACCGAAAATGTGGTGCCCCATGCCGGCGCGAAGGTCCTCGGGGATCGACCCCCGTTTTTCAATGGTGAGAAAGGAGATGCACTTGTTGGAATCGAGTTGGTACGGAGCGAGAATCGCGTCGGTCGGGCAGGCCTCGATGCAGCGAGTGCAGGTCCCACAGCGGTCCGGAGCGGGCACGTCGGGCGCAAGTTCGAGCGACGTGAGGATCACACCCAGGAAAAGCCACGAGCCCTTTTTCTGATTGATGATGCAGGTGTTCTTGCCGATCCAGCCCACGCCGGCGTATTTGGCAAAGACGCGCTCGACGATCGGGCCGGTGTCGACGTAGCTGCGGGTGGTGAGCGCCGGCGTTTGCTCGTCAGACACCGCTTGGCGGAGAGCGGCTTCGACTTGCTTCAGGCGGCGCAGGACCGCGTCGTGATAATCCTCGCGGCTCCAGGCATAGCGTGAAATCCATCCGCGACTGGGGTCATGGACCCGCGTCGAGTACGGATTCTCTGTGTTGTAATTAATCGCACAAACGACCACGCTTCTTGCCCAAGGCGCAACGGTGGCGAGCGAGGCCCGTTTGAGAGCACCATGTTCACTGCGAGATTCGAGGTATTTCATTTCGCCGGCATGGCCCGCGGCAATCCATTCTGGAAAGTGCTTCAGTTCAGGACCATCGGCTGCAGGAGCGATGCCCGCGAGGTCGAAGCCCGCTTGTTCTGCGGCACGCTTGACGATGGCTTTGACGTCGCTGATCTGACTGGCCAACGATCACCTCTGAGCAGGCGGTGGCGGATGGGAAGGACCTGCTAGACGCCGAGCTTTTTCACTTCCTCGTTGTAGTACTTGCGGTAGAGGATGTCCCACTCTTGCGAGCCCTCGAGGATGGTGCGTTTCTGGCTCTCAATCTTCTGGCGGGCAGCGACGTCGATTCTCGCTTCCTGCATGAGCAGTTCTTCAAGAATCTTGCGGGTTTCCTGGCGGATGGTATTGGGATCTTCGATGAACTCGACTTCGTCCATCTGTTTGAGCACGTCGGAAACGGCCCGCGCCAGCACGTTGACTTTGTCGCGGCTGAGTCTCACAGCACCGCCTTGTACTTGCGTACCAGTTCGGTCTTCACCTTGCGGAACATCTCCTGGTAATTGGCGCCACTCTTCTGCATCTCTTCGGAATACGCTTCCAGGATGACGCGCACCTCGTCGTTGATGCGGTCTTCAAGGGAAAGCTCATCGACCAAGGCGGCATTCACCCGCTCGGTCACCGCGGGAACGGCCGTGACCTCGATGAACTTGCCAGCAATCAGTTTCTTGGTAACTTCGCGGGCCAGATAGCCCACATATTCTTTGGAAAAAAGCATGTGTGGATTGGGTGTCCTGCGTCTAACAGTTTCTTAAATATGAATCAAAAAGTGTAACACAGGGGGCGGCCTAGCGCAGTCCGGTCTAAGCGTGCAGCGGCAAATGCGCTTCATACCGGGCGGGCACGGTCCGAACCGCTTCGAAAGAACTGGGTGGAGGAATCCCCACCCGAAAGTCGGTGCTATTTCACGAGGCTGGCAAGCGCAGTCTCGATGATCGCTGCAACCAGAAAGATAAACACAAAGTACGTGGCAACACGGCTGGCAGAATGATCTTCTTGAATTTCCGACATGGTTCCTCGCAGGGGGTTGGTATTGGAGGAAGCTTCCCTCACACAGAATCCACGGGCGGGATTATACATGGTCGCGCTTTTCAGGCAAGCTCCCGAACCTCCATTTGCGGCCATGCTAGGGAACTTGAGTTGGAGGCTGGTCGCGCAGGGTATACACAAATTGCCGGATTTCGTGCCGCTCGCGCTCTGCTTTCTGCGCTGATTCCTTGGCGATGCGATCGTAGATCTGGAGTTCCGCTTCCGCTTTGGCGGCGTCTCCGTTCTGTCGGTAGGCTTGAGCCAATCGGTAATGTGCCTCTTCCATCTGCGGGTCCGCCTGAATGGCTTGCTGGTAGTCGGAAATGGCCCGCGCATAATCTCTCTGCTCGGAGTGGAGAATGCCCAGTTGAAGGTAGGCAGCAGCAAATTTCGCATCGAGACGAATCGCGTTCTTCAAGAGAGACTCAACCTGCGCCGCGCCGGCCGCGTTCTGAGTTGCTTTCCGCAGCTTCCACAGACTGACCGCGTAATAGTAATTCGCTTGGGCATTGTCGCGTTGCTGCGTGACGAAACGGTGAAACCTTTCGACGCTTTTCTCCGTGGGCGTGGATTGAGCAGATTGCATTTTTCCGAGGAACAGGTACGGAGTCGAATCGCCGGGATTCAAGTCGGACGCCTCGCAGATTCTCTGCACCGCCTGATCGTAGGAACCGCGAGCGAACCAGGCCGCGCCGAGTCCGATCAGCATTCGAACTGAACGAGGGAAGAGGCGGTTACCGTTGGCGAAGACATCCAGTGCAGGCTCCGGGGCGTGATGCAGCAACAGTTCGGAACCCCAATCAAAGATGTAGGCCTCGCTGGGATCCAGTTCAGCGGCCCGTTGGTACTCGCGTACCGCCTCGAGCGAATTGCCCAGCTCCTCCTGGACATCGCCCAGCAAGTGATGGAGTTCGGCTTTGTCGTAATGCGCCAGCAGGGCCTGCGCCTGGCCGCGTGCGCGTTCGTCGTTGCCCGCGCTTTCATTTGCGAGCGCCAGGTCGTAGGCGTTCTCGTAATCGTCGGGCTTGAGGTCGCCGGCGCGCTCAAGGTACGGGATAGCCTCACGTGCGTTGCCACTCTCCGCCAGTAACTTGCCAAGACGATGGTTCG
>PMUM01000373.1 GCA_003166855.1 Acidobacteriaceae bacterium
GAAACGAGCACATTTAACCTAAGCAACGGCAAAATCTCCATTGCATCAGCGATTCCTCGACTGACCCTGTGAGGATACCGATCCAGATACGTCCGCCGCGTAGACGCCCGACTGAGCCATCATCCAGTCCGAGAGAAAACCAGACTTCGAGGCGTAGTAGATAATGTCCGGACATGTGTTCAGAACGAGATTCAGAGAACAAATCGTCGCGGAGTTCCTGCCTCCGTCGCGGGAACGAAAGGCCCAGAAGGTGGCCGTCCTCTGCGACGGCATGCCCTCGATTCCGCGCAAGCAACCGCTATCGGAATTTCTCGCTGCCAAGGGGTTTTGGGTCATCTATCCGCGCTATCGAGGAGCATGGGAGAGCGGCGGTGAGTTTTTGGAGCGGTCTCCCCATGAAGACATCCTCGACATCATCGACGATTTGCCCAAGGAACTTGAAGAAATTGCGTTCGGTCGCCGCTTCCGGCTGTCGCCGGACAAAATCTTCGTCATCGGAGGAAGCTTCGGGGGTGCGGTCAAAGCACCGGTCGAGGGTGATCTGCGAAAGCAGTTTGCGCACCGCCTTCGTCGCATCGGGGAAAATTACGTTCTTCGCTGTCAAAACGCTCCAGTTGTCCAGCAGTTCGCTCACAGTGGGATACTGCGACATGAAATCCACGAGGCAGACTGGCACCTCCCAACTGCGAATGCGGCACTCCGCGCGTCCGCCGAAGTAACTTTGCATGAAAACGCCGTACGCGGAGGCCGCATCGTTAACTTTCTCGCTCGGATGCAAGATGTGCAGTTCTTCGAGATAGCTCTTCGCAACACTGGCCGGGCTGAACATTCAATTGGCCTGCGACTGCGGGAGAGTAAAGCCATTGTTGAAGACCCAAGCCACCGCCTTGAAAAGTCTCATCAGCAATCGTATGTGTAATTCCCGGTTCCAATTCAGCCAAATCTCAAATTCGTGCAATCCGAAGACGCAGATTCCCGAGATTCGTCTTCTCCAGTCGCAGCAGGCCCTTACCGTTGGTGCGCAAGCGGAGTATGTCGGCTAGAACGCCTGGCAACACCGCAGCGGGCGACGAC
Organism: Acidobacteriaceae bacterium; assembly: GCA_003166855.1. Lineage (GTDB taxonomy): Bacteria > Acidobacteriota > Terriglobia > Terriglobales > Acidobacteriaceae > Sulfotelmatobacter. The sequence goes on from PMUM01000373.1 coordinate 1,075, forward strand.
GAAACATTCGGGCCGGTGAAACTAAGCTCGTAGACCGTATCCGGCAGCAGGCCGGACGCTATGAGCGAATCGCATGCCACATCCGGCAACGAGACCTCGCCTCCCTGAGAAGCAGCATCCGAAGTACTGAACAACACGAAGGGGCCGCCCTCGGAGGCAGCGCCCAGAAAATTACCTCCGTCGATCAGTTCGGTGCGTTTTTTGCCAGTGGCGCCAGTATTGCCGATCTCGAAAACGTGAAGAAAGAAGTCTTCCTCGGCGGGAATGGACGGCGACACTTCGATGCGCCAGGCGCCCGGCACTACATTCTTGCGGTTCGAAGGGGAAATCTTCGAGAAGTCGTCGCCCCAAAAAGTCTTCCACATGTGCTGGAGCCTCGGGTCTTGCGGCAACGGCCCGCCCTCCTGCGGCTCCAGCGGCCAGTTTTCGCCGGTTCCCCAAGGGCCACCGTGGTCATCGCCGGGAGTGTAGAAATCATGACCCGGACCGCCGCGGCGTGTGATGACCCGCTCACGCGGCAGTAGGGAATGCACCAGCAACTCTCCCGCGCCCTCCCGGAAGCGAGAAGTTGAGGCGTTCTTGAATTCTTTCGCTTCCGGTGCTCCCTGCCCTGCGTCTTGGTCTACGCTCGGTTCGTTAACTCCATGCAACAGCCACACCTTTTTGAAAGATGGGTGCGTGCTCACGACCCGATCGAAGACGAAGAGCAGATCCTGCGCAGGTGCATAGAGAACTTCGCGTGTGAATTTCTTTAGCTTTTCGCGCGAATATGCGTTGCTGGCATCACCCATCGCATAGTGGTATTGCCCAGCCAGATGATCCACTACGCGCATCGATCCAAGAGTCCACAGATCGCGAGTACTTTGGAAATCCTCAGGGCTGCGGATAGTGTTCCAGAAGCGGGAGGAGTCCATGCGCTGCCCGCCGTCGTTGGCCGCCGCCAAGAGATTCTGCGACCAAAAGAATTTTTCTGACGGATCGTAGATCAATATCGAATTGTGAGCGACCGTGCGCCGGTAATAGTTGAGATAGTGTGGGCTCTCGCTGTCGGTATAATCAGCCCCGCTGTCAATTGCCAAATAGCCACTGTGATAAATCGTGATCTGATTCTGATCGAGATGCTGATGTTTCGCTAGGTAAGGGCCGCAGTCGAATTCAATCCAGGTTGAGTCCGGCTTCCATCCACTGCGCATGACCAAATGTCCGACACCCGAAAAATAGTGCTGCCGTGCCAATTCATCTTCGCCGGCAAGCGATGGATCGCGCGGCGTGACTTCAGGGTCGTCCCAAAGAAACTCGAGAACGGGAATGGTCCAGTGTTTTGGGAAGAAGCCACTCTGGCGCAGGAGCCAAGCGCTGTACGGATCCTTAAAGCGATTGACGGCGTAACCGAGGACGGAAGTGTCGCGCAAATCCAGAATTGGATATTCGTTGTCACCTTCGCGCGAGGGCGTGCCATCCGGGAGCAACTTATAGAGGTAGGTGTTCCCAATATTGCGAAACAGGGAGTAGTGCAGCGCGGGATCTACACCGGTCGTCGTGCGCTGCAATTCCGCGAGCAGGGTCAGGCTGGCCCATGTGATGCGCATGTAATCCATGGATTCGTGATAGCTGCCCCCGGGAGAGACCACGCTCGTGGTTTCGAGAATGTTGGCCAGACACTTTGCCACCTGGGAGCGCCACGAACTGCAACGATTGTTGCAGCCTGCGTAGCCATCGAGTGCGGCGGAGACGAACACGGGTAAGGAGAGATAGCGCACGGCATAATTGTGGTACGAGTAGTTACCTGGATCGGCGAAGTCAGGGCTCGCGAGCATCGCCGAGGCACCCTCCATCAACTCATTCGCAATCCGATCCTGTAAGGCAGGCTCGAAGCCGCGATATCCAGAAAGCCAATCGAATGCGAGGGACCAGCGGGCATAGTCAACCCACGAACGCGAAGGCTTTACTCCCTTCGTGATGTGGCCGGCGCGCATCGCGGCTAAGGCCTTCTCCGCAAAACTGTCTTGCCGGGTGAGCAGCCACGAAAGAGCCAACCCCTCCATATCGTCGGACGGGCGCATTCCGTTCACGTACCTGGTTTTCAGTAGCGCTAAACCGGTAAAGGGATCGGTATTAGCGATTAGGAGCCGCGGGCGCTGAGCCGGGACTTGCGTGTTGCCGCGCGACACTGCGAGAAGAATGGAGGCCCCCACGCCTGCCATGAAGTCACGCCGCTTCATCCTGGGATCGCTCCTTCGGTCGCAAGTTGTGCCTTGGTGCAGTTCAGGCGGAGAGCGGTTTCCTTTTTACACGTTGACGCAAGTAAACACAAGCAGTCGCAAGGGACAGTTATCTATGGATATTCGGCCGCCGGCAGCAAGCCCACGTTGCGGTGCTCCGAACCGCTTAAATGGCTGGGCTTTCGGCGAGTTCGGGCGGAAGATTTCCGCATTCTCCGTTCACTTTCTTTTATTTTCCTTGAATGGGGAGTATAAAATATGGGAATGCAAACCCAGAGGAAAGCACTCCTCCTGCGAGGGAACCTAAGTTAATGAAGACTGGAAGAGATTCCCGTCTGTTGGCGGAGCAACGCCGCCGCAAGATCCTCGAGTTGATCGAACAAAAAGGCCAGATCACCGTACGCGAACTCGTCGAGCGGTTTGCCGTCTCGTCGGTCACGGCGCGGGGGGACTTGGATGCCCTGTGCTCCCAGGGTATGGCGGTTCGATCGCACGGCGGCGCGGTTCGCAAGTTGGAAGTGAGTCCAGATTCAGCCTCGGACTCGAAGGAAACGCAGCGTCACGCCGAGGTGGCCCGGCTCGCGAAAGTAAGCTTGACGACGGTATCGCGCATCGCCAGCGGAAGTTCCCATGTCGAGCCCTCCGTTCAGGCAACCGTCCTGTCCGCCGCTCGAAAACTGGGTGTAACGCTGGCGGCAGGAAAAAGAAATCGAACGATCACGTTCATACTCGGCAACCGCGACACGGTTAACGAGTTCCAGTCGAAAGTGCTATTGGGGGCGGAGGTGTACTGCGCCCAGCATGACTGGGATTTGCACTTCATTAGTTTTCGTTGTGACCTGAACGCCCCTCTGAGGGGCGTACGTCTTCCCGAAGCTCTGATGCGATCCAATCGACCGAGTGGCGTCATCCTCACGGGCACACACTCTGTGAGTATTCTCGCGGCGCTTTCGGAGAGGAAGATTCCGTTCTCTCTCGTGGGAAACAACATTGTCGGGGAGTGGCAACCGGAACAGTACGACTGCGTTTTTACGGACGATGTGCGGGGTTCCACTGACATCACCCGATACCTTATCGCCCAAGGACACCGAAACATCTGGTATATCGGCAATCAGCGTCTTCCCTGGTTCGCGCGCTGTGCCGCGGGCTACCGCCAGGCTATGCAGGAGGCCGACCTTGAACCCCGTTTTAGCGAGATCAGTTCCGAGGATCGCGAACTCGGATATCTGGCGGTGAAAGCCCTACTGGCCAGCGGAGACAGGCCCACCGCGCTTTTTGCGGGCACGGATCAGGCCGCTTCTGGCGTGTACCAGGCGTTGCAGGAATCTGGAATCCGAATTCCCGACGACATCAGTGTCGCGGGCTTCAATGACACCATCGGGGAAGTGCTGCATCCGGAACTTACAACGGTGCGCGAATTTCCTAAGGAGCTCGGCGGCCATTTAGCCGAATTTGCGCTGCGGCGGATTCAGGAACCAGACCTGCCCCCCCAGCAGCTCGTGATGCCGACCGAACTTATTCGACGGGAGAGCGTGCGGCAAGTTTCATCTGGCCATACGTTGCTGACTTCCGTTCACCTTCACGAAAACGTCCTGTGAGACTCTGTGCCAGAACGGTTCTTCGGAGCCTACCAAGGCGACAAAGCAGAATATTTCTTTGCTTCATGGTGGTCGTCTGGACAGCCGCATGCGCATTCGGCGGATCGACTCCGCCCGCGGAGGCGTTCTCGGTGTTGCCTTTGCCTCCGAGTGGTCCGCAGATCACGCCCTATCTTCAATATCAAACGGAGTTGGCTTGGCGCGAAGACGGAGAGAGGATGACGGTCTGGGACGGGATTCGCACAGAGCAAGATCTACTGCGCGTGCAGAAGGAAATACATCAAAAGCTTCTGACCATGCTCGGAGGGCTGCCCACGACAAGAACTCCGCTGCACCCGCACGTCACGGGACGCATTGCGATGGACGGCTTTCACATTGAAAAATTGATCTTCGAAAGCCTCCCCGGCGTATACGTGACGGCTCTTCTCTATGTGCCCGACGACCCCAACAACGGTGAGCAAACGAAGCACCCGGCCGTTCTAGTCCCGGCCGGCCATGCAGAGAACGGGAAGGCACACTATCAGACGCTTTGCCAGAGACTGGTGCGGCGCGGCTATGTGGTTATCAGCTGGGACCCCGTCGGTCAAGGGGAGCGCAGCCAGTTCTGGGATGCGAAGGCGGGCAAGAGCCGCTACAACCGGATCTGCGCGGAGCACGCAGTGCTGGGCAATCTGGCTTATCTCGCGGGCACAAATCTGGCACGTTGGGAAATCTGGGATGGTCTACGCGCCTTCGATTACCTCCTGACGCGTCCAGAGGTCGATGCTGAACGCATCAATATTACGGGCACCAGCGGAGGCGGCTTTCAAGCGATGCACATCGCGGCGCTCGAGCCCCGGATCAAGGTAGCCGCCGTCTCCTGCTACATCACCTCATTGCCCATGCGAATTCACAATCGGATATTTAAGGATCCGGACAGCGATCCTGAGCAGGATCTGTACGGCATGATATCGAACGGCGTCGACAATGCCGGACTCTTGCTGCTGATGTATCCGCGCCCGGTCTTCGTTGCCGCAGCGACGCTCGATTTCTTTCCCATTGAAGGCACGCACAAGACTTTCCAGGAAGTGTCCAGGTTGTATAGCCGTTTTGGTCATGCGGATCGGATCGCAATGGCGGAGGGTTATCACGGCCATCAGTACTCCG
>PMUM01000165.1 GCA_003166855.1 Acidobacteriaceae bacterium
CTCATGAATTTGGCCCTATCTAGAGCTTCGGCCACACTGCCACAAATATTCTCCGCTCCGAGGTAGTCGTGAACTTCAGCCTCTCGCAGTCGCTTGGCGGGTTGTTCTCGTGCTCCGCAAAGAATGAGTTTTCTTCCAGATGCATGCACATCGGCGGCAAGCTTCTCCAATGCCTGAAGCCCCGTGGAATCTATGCCAGTCATGTTTCGGAGCCTGAGAATAATGATGGGGGCAGATCGGACAGACGGGAAACAATCACATCGAGCTTGTGCGTTGCGCCGAACAGGAAGGGACCGTGGACTCTGAAGATGCTGACGTATCTAGGAATCTCTTTGTGCTGCAAGTGAAACAGTTAGTGGCCTGCTCGTTGCATCGCGATTGCTTATTAAATCGTAGCAAGTGCGACAAAGGGCATATAACATTGTGCGCGGAAATGCAGAATTCGGGTGTGGCGTAGACCACGTTCTTTGTCGGACGCTCAAGAAGAAGGTTGCGGTATGGAGAAGCCAAGCGGAATACCTGTCGTTCCAGCTGCACCGTGGCTCACAAGATCAACGAGCGGGGAAGGTCAGAGCTAGCTTCCATGCGGCCCCGTGACAGTTCATGCGATAGTTCGCCCAAAAAACGCATTCCGCTACGGCTTCGAGTTCGTTGACTCAGACTCCGCGCACGAATCACTTCGTCGCACATGCCGCGATCTTGCTATTGACCAATCCCTGACCTTGGCTTATTTCTAGCAGGCTGCGGAAAAAGNNCTTTCTTGCCCAAACGACTTTTCCCGCAACCTGCTAGTGCTGAGAAGGGCTCGGTAGAACATCACTAATGTGTGGCTCTACTTTCTATCTGATTGGTTATGTATTACTGACCCCTGCGCATCCCGCCCTGGATGGCATGTGCAATCAATACTGAGGCAGTGGTTGGAGAGAAGCTCTCCTGTTCGCGAACATGGCGCTATGTGGACAAAGACTCCCCACTGGATCTCCTTGTTCGGCTCATGCATGCTCGTGTGGGATGACGCGGCTTGTTCGCGCTCCAATGGTTAAATTCCTTTCGATAGCGCCAAAGCGTCATCGGCACTTCTGGCATTCCGCTGATGTGCAGCGTGTGCATGAGGTTCAGCTACCTTGCCGCTCTGCCTTTCATTGCGTTCGGTGAAATGTGTCATTTGCGCAGGCCACATCTGCGTATTTACAGGTGACATGGAGTTGACACAGCCATGTGCAGCCGTGGCGTGCTCGTTCATTGCCCTAGCCGCCTGGCTGCGGCAGTTGCCGTTCTGACTATTGAACTCCCGTGTGGTGACGGAGTGTTTGCAACGTATACACTTGAACGTGGTGAATCCGCTCATCATTGTGGTCGTGTAATGTCTCATAGCTTCAAGTATATTCGCTCATCCCGGTATTACTCCGAACTAAAGTTACAGGGCCGATGCGGCTCACGATATAGCTATGTTCTTCGCAGTACCCGGCAGTCCGTTGCCGCACGTCGCGCGTGACATCCGGGAGCTTAGTGCACCGAACGCGATATCCATAACCGATCAGTGCTTTGCCATCTAGCATTCTCCCCGATATTGCAACTCTTTGTTCTCGATTATCTGGATTTCAGACAAACTGGCAGGAGATCGCACGCGAGGGCAGCGATGCACTTGCAATATCGCTCCATGATGTTATGTCTGGCTTCAGGACATCTCTATGGACTTGCAGACAAGGCGCCTAAGCCTGCGCGGGTTATCGTGCTCAAACCAAAAGGTTGTTACAGCCTCCGGTTGTGGCATCACAATTGCGTCGCAATGGTGTGAACACCCGCAGCAAGAAGTTGAATCGGTCACTTGTCCGTCCGACAATCCAATGTCCTGCTGGGAGCGATCGCGCAGCAAATTCCAGAAATCTAAGGAACTTCATGAAAGACTCTCAGGCAAGAAGAACGACCGTCCGCATCGCGGTGATCGACAGCAATCCGCTGCGGCTTTTGGGATTCCGCAGTCTACTGAGCTCAGAACCCGATTTCGATCTACAGTCCCTGTCGCTGACTGAAATCGGAACACATCCCGAAATAGATGTCGTGCTGCTGGGCAGTGATCGTGGCACGAACGTCTTTGAAGCGCTGACTAACTTGAACAGGATCCGTCACGGCCTGAGCGTGATCGTGACGGGATGCGACCTAGATGATGCTGACATCCTGAAGACTATAACAGCGGGTGCAAAAGGGTACGTCGACGAGGCCGCCTCGGTCGGCGAGCTGGCGCGGGCAATTCGAATCGTGTGGGCTGGATCGGTTTGGGCTCCAAGGCGGGTTCTCGCCATGTTCGTGGAGCAGGCATCCAAGTACTCGAGCCAGGTTGTTTCTGTGTACCAACGACCGTTCACCGATCGCGAAAAGGAAGTACTCGGGATGCTGGTGGCGGGCTGCTCTAACAAGGAAATCGCTGCTCCTCTTGGGATCGAACAGCGCACGGTAAAGGCGCACATAGCCAAACTCATGCGAAAGGTTGGAGTGCCGAATCGAGTTCTGCTGTCTGTACACGCGATTACACACTCGCTGGTCCCATCCAGGGAGAGTTAAATGGGAAGCCACTCTCAACCCGCGCAACAAAGCGGCGAGAACTGGCCAACTGATTTGATAGTGAGTGCCCGCTTCAGCGCGGAGCAAAGTATGAAGAAGCAAAATCACGAATGAAACAACTCAACATAAGACGTTGTCGCCAGGCTGATTATGGCTGGCAGGCACTCGACGGAGGAGTAAAGCTTATGACGTACGTGATGACTAAACCATGCCCCATTTGCAAGAAGCAATTAACCAAGCAGCAACCTTCCGAAACCGTTTCATGCGGGTGCGGTAAACATGTGTGGCAGGGATAACTTTAACATCACAGAGCCTCTGCACAGTTCCTTGAACATCGCGCGCGCGCCTTCGTGAAACGGGATGACGGAGCATCTTTCCATCCGTGAGCCGACCCGCAACTCGCATCGGCAGGGGTTTGGTTTCTTGGTCAAAGTCAGCTCGGAGCCCAGTCGTCAATGGTGTCATCACGCAGTTCACCCTTCAGAGGAAGGCGCATGTGCGACCCACAGAGCCTAACCCCACAACCTCAAGAACTGGTCAGTTTGGTACAGTTCCTGAAGTGAAACCCCGTCATACTAGTCATACGTCGCTATGGAAGACGGTGTTGCGTGACTCAGATCAAATCGAGCGTCTCCCATAGGGTGCTGCTTGTGGATGACGATGAAGCCGTTCGCGACATGATGACTATTACTTTTGTGCTGAAACCAGTCGCGGCTTAGCCGCCATCAAGCCTGGAAAGACAATGAAGACGAAGACATGGACGGTGATTACCAACACGGGAAAACAAGCAGACCTTGAGTCTGGCCTTGAGAAGAGAGAGGTTCAAAGGCCGACGCACATCAGCGCCAGAGAGTTTGTTCATTGGCTAGCACCTGAGAGCCATATTGATGACGACTCTTTGCGATCGCTATTTAAGCTGTAAGTCTCCCGCGAACCTCAAAGCCAGTGTGCCCGAGCAGAGCTATTCCTGCCTAGTCGGTGGGCCTCGGCGGGGGACTGTATTCTGGACAGGGCTAAGGCGCGCCGCAGAAGTGCTGGGCATTGGTCGTGCGACGATCTATCAGCTCTTGTCGAGAATGAAGGTTGAAGAGCCCAAGATAGGGACCGCATAGCCGCCTGAGGCTCCTGCGCGGTTGCTGGGCTGAAAAAACCAGGTGTCCCGTTGGCGGACTAGAGTCTGAAACGTAGACGGATTCCCGCCCCGCCGTTGTGTCATCCCCCGTTGATCTCGATTTAACTCCCACATATTCATCACTATAGAAAGATCCAGAATTCGGGGTCCTTCGGCCTTGGTCATGCATTCTTATTTCTTGCTGACCGCGCGTCGATTCCTACCCTGATGATCGGCTGCGTCCCAATCTTTGTGTGGAGAAAGCCCATATGCAAGTCAAGACAATAGCATGGACCGTGCTTGTGACCGTCGCAGCCGCCGCGAGCGCTGGGGCGCAATCCGGCGCGGCGCAATTGCCTTCGCGCGCCGACATCAATGCCAAGTTCGGCAAACTGCCGCTGACCTTCGAAGCGAATCGTGGTCAGATCGACCCTCAAGTCAGTTTCATTTCGCGCGGTCCGGGATACAGCGCATTTCTGACCAGCGATGGCATGGTGCTCTCGCTACGAGCGAACCAAGTTCTGGGAACCCAAACGGCCGCGAATGCGGTCCGCCCGAGTAAGTCGCAAAAAGCCACGTTGCAGTTCTCCCTTCTGGGAGCGGCCAGGAACCCGGCTGTTGTGGGAGAGCGTCCGCAATCGGGGCGTGTCAACTACTTCGTCGGCAACAACCCGGCGAAATGGCAACGAAATGTTCCCACCTACGCGCAAGTTCGATACAAGAGTATCTACCCAGGAATCGATCTGCTCTATTACGGCAACCAACGGCAACTCGAATACGACTTCGTGATAGCTCCCGGTGCCGATCCCGGGAAGATTCAATTCGACATCCGGGGCGCCCGAGGGATGCACATCGATGCAGATGGAAGTCTGGTACTAACAACCAGCAACGGCGACCTTCACTTCCAGACTCCGGCGGTGTACCAGGAATCAAATGGCCAGCGTGTCGCCGTGGACGGCGGATACGTTGTGAACGATCAAACCCATATCAGCTTTCATCTGGCGCAATACGATCCGACAAAGCCGCTGGTCATCGATCCGGTATTAGTTTATTCGACCTACCTCGGTGGCAGCGGTGATGACCAGGCCGGTGGGATCGCGGTCGACGCGACTGGAAATGTCTACGTAACCGGCTCGACGGACTCAACGGACTTTCCGCTGACCACGCTGGGTTCGCTCCCCGCCGGGAATACCCACGTGTTCGTCGCCAAGCTCGATGCCAGAGGATCCAATCTCATCTACGCCGACTATATCGGCGGCAATAGTCAGGACTATGGCTACGCACTGGCACTGGACGCGGCCAATAACGTGTACGTCACTGGCAGTACAGCGTCCAGCGACTTTCCGATGGTCAATCCGTTTCAGGGAACATATCCCGGAGCATTTAACGCATTCCTCACCAAGATTTCTCCCGATGGGTCGTCTCTCTCGTACTCCACATACTTCGGGGGGAATGGTTCGGATCTCCCGTCCAGCGTTGCTGTTGACTCTGCGGGAGCGATGATGATCGCGGGGTACACATCCTCGACGAACCTCCCGGTCGCCAATGCTTATCAGTCCACCGTCTCTGCCAATCTGGGAGGGATATATGGCGACTACGGGTTCCTGACGAAGTTCAGTCCCGACGGATCGTCTCTGGTCTATTCCACTTATTTCGGCGGCAATTCAAATGTGCCACTCAACTGCGGGGAAACTCTCTGCTGGCCTGGACCCGCGAGCGCCGTCGCAGCGCTGGTGCTCGACCCCGCCGGTAATGCTTACATTACTGGCTCCACGAACACCTACAACTTCCCGGTCACCGAGGGCGCTTATCAGACCACAGATTCAACCCAGCAGAATGGCACAGTAGGGTTCGTCAGCAAGTTCAGCGGCGGTGGAAGCTTGCAGTATTCAACCTATCTCTATGATCCCAGCGGGCTGCTAACCGATCCGACGGACATCGCGGTAGATGGGGCCGGCTCGGCATATGTAACCGGAATCACCTTCAGCTGGGATGGAACCTTCCCCATCACCTCCGCCAGCATCTGCGATCCCAGTGTGTATGGCGGGGGATGCAACTACGCTTTCGTGACCAAGTTCGACGCCGCCGCTGCCACACTAGCGTACTCGACGTACCTCGGTCCGAACAACAGCGCCGTGCCACAGGCAATCGTGCTCGACGGGAACAACGATGCCTATGTTCTGGCTTACGCCCCAAGCGGTTCGCTCAATACAGTAAACGGGATCGAAAACTACAGCAACGGGAACGATCTTCTGCTGGTGGAGATCGACCCGGCAGCCAGCACGCAGCTATTTGCCACATATCTCGGCGGCAGCGGAGATGATCAGCCGGCACCGGCAGGGATGGTTCTCGATGCGTCCGGCAATATTTATGTAGCCGGCACGACTGATTCCAGCGATTTCCCAATTACGCAGTCTGCGTTCCAGAGTGTATTGGGAGGAAATACTGACGCCTTCATTCTCAAGATTGCAGCCACATCCGCGCCAGCAGTCACCTTGAGTCCCGCTGCTTTGCAGTATGCCAGCCAGACGGTCGGCTCAAGCAGCCAGCCGCAAACTATTCTTCTGCGCAACATGGGCAGTGCGCCGCTCGCGATTTCGTCGATCACGACGACCGGCGACTTTGCCGAGACGGACAACTGTGGAAACAGCGTGCAGGCCGCCGGCAGTTGCGCGTTTTCCATTATCTTTACCCCTACCGCAGTGGGGTCGCGCGATGGGACCATCGTGATTCAGGACGACGCGGCGGGATCGCCCCACATCATCAGCCTGAACGGCAGCGGCCAGGGCGCCGTCGTGACCCTGATTCCCCCCATGCTGACTTTCCCATCTGTGCCGGTTGGAAACTCCAGCGCGCCCCAAACGATAACGCTGGCCAACACCGGCAATGCGGCGTTGAGTATCAGCGCCATCGAAGCCGCCGGAGACTATGCACAAACCAACAACTGCCCCCCCAGTCTGTCCGCCGGATCCAGTTGTGCGATCAACGTAACCTTTGCTCCGACGACATCGGGGACTCGCACCGGAACGGTGACGGTTAGTGACAGCGTAGCGGGCAGTCCACAGATCGTTGGCTTAACCGGCA
>PMUM01000030.1 GCA_003166855.1 Acidobacteriaceae bacterium
CGGCGTTGCTGGCACTGATCGGAACGGTTCTGATGACGGCTCTTTTGATGTGGAATTTCGTCTTCAACTTGCTCAATCTGCTGCGGGGTCTGGTTCCTGCGGTAACTCTGTTCTCGTCGCTCATTTATGCGTTTGGCGCATTCAGCGTAGGGTGTTCTTTTTCGTGTTCCATAGAACGCAGTCGTGATTGCCTTGGAACGCCGGGCGGGATAACAGAATTTTGTAGAATGGGCGATTTCTAGGTGCGAGACGATAGCACCATCAGCGCATACTGTGACGCTTTAGGTTCGCACGCTAGACCATTCCCCTACCTTCGTGACGCGCACGCTCCCGTCCGGCCGCGCACTGAGACCTTGGCCAACCGCACAGCCGCATACAAGCCGGAGCGTCTCGGCGTTAAGCCCATGAACGATTCACCTAGTCTCTCGATTGATCCATTTCTCCACCCGCACCGGACGCCACTCTTCCAATGCCCGCAACAACTCCGCAGGCGATTCCCCCGCTAGCACCAGCGCACGGTTCTCCGGCTTCAAGAACCGCTCGTCCACCGCATGGTCGAACATCCTCAGCAACGGAGTATAAAAGTCCAAGATATTGAGGATGCCGCACGGCTTCGTGTGCAGACCAAGCTGCGACCAAGTAAGCACCTCGCAAAACTCCTCCAGCGTCCCGAATCCACCCGGCATTGCGATGAACGCGTCGGACAGGTCTGCCATGAGCGCCTTGCGCTCGTGCATCGAGCGGACGACATGGAGTTTCGTGAGCCCCGTGTGCCCGACCTCACGCACCATCAAGTTTTCCGGGATGACTCCCTGCGCCTCGCCTCCCGCCTTCAATACGGCGTCCGCCAGCACACCCATCAGACCCACATTGCCGCCGCCGTACACCAGACCGATATTCCTACGCGCGAGTTCCGCGCCCAATTCCTCGGCGGCAGCGCGGTACTCGGGACGGCTTCCCTGACTGGAGCCGCAGAACACGCAGATTCGTTTCATGCAGCCATTCTAAGGCTCGCTTCCGCAGCCAATAGGAAGCCCGCGTCCGGCTAACGCTATCGCTCAGTTTCCGCTCGGATTAGGCAGATGGCAAACATTGTTCTCAGACACGCGAGAGCGGCTTGCCGAGTACTTGCTCCACGTCTCTGACCTTTCCTTCAAGACGTCCGGTTGCGCCTTTGCGATCGTCGATGGTGATGCTGGTGAGCACGCGTGGCGCTAACTCCAGCATGCGGCGGTGACAGCGAAGAATTACGTCCATGACGCGATCTGAATCTCCTTCGATGGTGGTGTGCATGGCTCCTAGCTTGTAGGAAAGTCCAGATTCGTCGACAATTTTCAGGGCTTCGGCGACCAGATCTTTAACGCCGCCTGTGACGCCCATAGGAACTACTGCGAAGTCCGCGAGCATAAAAGCTTCCTCCAATCAAATGATCCTCAAACAAATCTTGCCCGGCATTTCCAAATGTTCTCGTCAGCGTTTACGATACCACCCTCGATTGGTAAGTGATTCTCGTACTTCGACAGACTCAGGTTCCAGCATGGTTTAATATCCGCCGCATGGGCGTAATCCTTCCTCAGATTGAGTGCTGATGATGCTGCTCTCTGCCCTGCGGAAGGTGGAGAAGCGGACGACGCTCCGTGCCGAGTGGACTTGCGGCGACACGACCGAGCGCTACTTTGATTATGTCCTGAAGAAGACGATCAGGGGTAAGCCGCCAATTCCCGCAACGGAGCGTTGGGGGCTGGTCTCTTACGCAGACTTCTTCTGGGCAGCCTTCACCCTCGCCCATCTCGCTCGTTGTGCTGCGGCAATTTTCTTTCGAGCGGCGGCTGACATCGTCTTCTTCTTGGGCATGCTGACCACGTTCTGTTTCTGTCCGGCATTCCTCCGCACCTTTGCCCATCGTGCTCTCTGGGCAGCCGCAATCCTCGCTCTTCCTGCCGCCGAAATTGTGCGACGAGTCCCCGCCCTCTTGCCGTACGAACCGCCGTTGAGAGCAGCCAGTGCCGCGTCAAGACTTTCGACTATTCTTGCCGCCTGATCCCGCTCTTTCCGCAACTGCTGGACAACACCAGCCAAGTTAGCCATGCGTTCCCCCTCGCCGGGGATTGTACCAAGATGGCTTCAGGAAGCCGATTCTGCGGCGATTGTGCTGCCGGGAGGCGAGAAGCGGAAATGTTGAGCGAAGAGAACCTCAAGGAAATCCGTCACAGCCTCGCACACCTAAGCCTGCCAGCCGTTCGCGAATTCTACGGGCAGGCATACCGTGATTGCCGCCTGGTCTATAACCAACTTCCCAGCCCTCGCCAGATCCAGACCCTCGTGCAGGTGTGGAAGCAACTATGGAAGTGGCGTTGAGCTGATCTGTACGCCCGCGCGATCAACGAAGACGAGAATGACCTAGATGAGTTGGAGACGCAGCGGACAGGGGTCAATTTCACGGTCTCCCAGGAGAGTAGCACTCTATGGCACCTGTGGTTGGTTACTACACGTTACTAACGTCTATTACCTTCTTGCGATTGCAGGGGTACAGGTACGAACGTAATCTCGACCCATGACGGATCGCAGCAAATCGGTGGCAAACGCAAAAAGAGGAGCAGCAACCATGAAATCGATCATAGGTTCGGCTTTGGCTCTATTCATCCTAGCTGGGACCTCGATGGCGAAGGAGCTGCCAGACGCTCCCAGCGCCGGGATGACGGCCGAAGCGTACTTCGTCGAAGCCTCCTCGACCGCGCCAGCGACCGCGCCGAAAGGGTTTGAACAAAAGAAGCCCCTGGATGCCACCTTCCTCGGTCTTGCCGTCATTTCGACCGGCAGCA
>PMUM01000479.1 GCA_003166855.1 Acidobacteriaceae bacterium
TCGTCCTCAAGCAATCGACGCAATCCCTGGCGCAGTAAGACGTGGTCGTGCACCAGAAGACAACGAATTTCCTTATCGCCAAAAAAATCTTCGCGTTGTATCTGTGCGGGGGGACACACAGGGGCAACTCCTTCTTCGTGGCCAGAGAAATTTGCGATGCAGCGCGGGTTCGGTTCGAACCCAGACGGAGCGGGCGCTGCCTCATTGTACCCTCTGGCCCCTCCATTTTCCTCGTGAAAATCGTCCCTCCCCTTCCTTTTCTTCAGGATACGAGCGTCTTGATTCCCTCTTCGGAACCCCGATCCGCCCTCGCGATCAGGTACAATCGAGCGTTTATGCTGCGTTACTTCACCGCCGGAGAGTCCCACGGCGAAGCTCTGGTCGCTTNNCGCGGCGGCCGCATGAAGATCGAGCGCGACACCGCCCACATTCTTTCCGGCGTGCGTCAAGGGATGACCATCGGCTCGCCCATCTCCGTCCAACTGGAAAACCGGGACTGGAAGAACTGGCAGGAATCTTTGCCTGTGGGCGAAGGCGATCCCTCCAAGCACAAGCGAGTTGCCTCACCCCGCCCCGGCCATGCCGATCTCGCCGGAGCCCTGAAATACAACTTCCCGGAAGCCCGCTACGTCCTCGAGCGCGCCTCTGCCCGCGAGTCAGCCGCTCGCGTTGCCCTGGGCGCGATCGCCAAACTTTTCCTGCGCGAACTCGGCATCGAGGTTCTCAGCCACGTCGTCACGACCGGCGCCGTCACGCTGCCCGATCAGGTCCCCTGGGAGAAGATTCGCGCCCTTCACGCTCGCGAAGAAGTTCTGCTCAATTGCGCTGACCCCGAAGCCGAACAGCGCATGAAAGAAGAAGTCGACAAAGTCCTCAAGACTGGAGATTCTCTCGGCGGAGTCTTCGAGGTCGTGGCCCACCAGGTTCCGCCGGGCCTCGGCACCTATGTCCAGTGGGATGAACGTCTCGACGCCCTGCTGGCTGCCGCAGTCATGTCTCTGCAAGCGGTCAAAGCCGTGGAAATCGGCGCCGGTGTCACAGCCGCTTTCGCTCCCGGCTCCGCCGTGCACGACGAAATCGGCTACACCGCCAGTTCTGGCTACACTGCGTTCTCCCGCACCCGCAACAACGCTGGAGGCATTGAAGGCGGCGTCTCCAACGGACAGGAACTCCGCGTTCGCGGCTATCTGAAACCGATCTCTACGCTGCGTCGTCCATTACAGTCGGTTGACTTTTCGACTCGCGAACCGGTCAAGGCCGCTTACGAGCGGTCCGACGTATGTGTCGTTCCTGCTGCTGGCGTCGCGGCCGAGGCCATGGTGGCGCTAACCCTCGCTCGCTGTGCTCTGGAAAAATTCGGCGGCGATTCCATGATCGAGACTCTAAGAAATTTCCAGGGCTACTGCGAACAATTGAAAAATTACTGACAATCTAATTTCTGATGATCTATCCCATCGTAAAATTCGGCAACCCGGTTCTCGAGAAGCCTTGCCAGACCGTAACCGTCTTCGACGAAGAACTCAAGAAGCTCATCGAAGACATGTTCGAGTCGATGTACGCTGCCCACGGCGTCGGCCTCGCCGCACCGCAAATCGGTATTGGCCGCCGCATCGCCGTCATCGACGTCACCTTCAAAGAAGATCCCGACGGCAAACTCGTCCTGATCAATCCCGAAATCATTCACACCGAGGGCCGCCACACCCAGAGCGAAGGATGCCTTAGCATCCCCGACTTCCGCGAGAACGTTACTCGCCCGAACAAAGTCACCATCCGCGCCCAAGATGTTCACGGCACGGTCTACGAAAAAACGGGAGAAGAGTTGCTGGCCCGCGCCTTCCTCCACGAAACCGATCACTTGAACGGCAAGCTCTACATCAGCCACATCAGTGCCCTCAAGCGCGACCTGATGAAACGCAAGATCCGCAAGATGATGAAGGCGGGAGAGTGGTAGAGATTGACTGATTGGGTGATTGAGTCATTGAAAATCGATACTCTTTGTTTTGTCGCCCAATCGCTCAATCACCAATCGCTCAATGACCCAATCCCTCAATCTCGTTTTCTGCGGCACGCCGCCCTTCGCCGTCCCCACGCTCGAGAAGTTGGTCGACGCCGGCTTCCGCGTCCATCTCGTCGTGACTCAGCCCGACCGTCCCAAAGGACGCGGCCTCGAACTTGTCCCGTCACCGGTCAAAGAATCTGCGTTGAAGCTGCATCTTCCTATCACCCAGCCCGAACGCATCAAGACCAACGACGAATTCCGCGCCCAACTCACCAAATTCGAGCCCGACGCCATCATCGTCGTCGGCTACGGCCGCATCATTCCCCAGTGGATGCTCGATCTCCCGCCGCTCGGTAACATCAACCTGCACGCCTCGCTGCTCCCGAAATACCGCGGCGCCGCACCCATCCAGTGGGCAATCGCAAACGGAGAAACCGTCACCGGCGTCACCACCATGCGCATCGACGCCGGCCTCGACACTGGAGACATCCTCCAACAGCAGGAACTCGCCATTGCATCCGACGACACCTCTGAAACGACAGCTCCGCGCCTGGCCTCGATCGGCGCCGATCTCATGGTCGAGACCCTGCATGGTCTGCAAGCGAGTTCCATTCACCCCCGCCCCCAGGACAACTCGCAAGCCACCCTCGCCCCGATCCTGAAAAAAGAAGATGGCCTCGTAGACTTTTCCCGCTCCGCCGCCGAGATATTCAACCGCATCCGCGGCTTCCAACCCTGGCCGGGAGTTTACACAAAATTCCGCGGCAAAACTCTGCAGATCACAAAAGCGCGCCTCGCAACCGACGCAGTGCCTCAAGCTGAACTGCGCGTCACCGCCGATCGTCTGCTAGCAGGCTGCGGCCACAACACATCCCTCGAACTGCTGGAACTCCAACTGGAAGGAAAGAAGCGCACCCCCGCCCGCGATTTCGTCCACGGCTATCGCCCCCAGCCCGGAGAAAAGCTGGGTTAGCTTCATCCTCCTCTGTGTCCTCCGTGTCCTCTGTGGTTAAGCATTTTTCCTTCTCAGCCAGAGCCTACAATTGGAACAATGCCCGTCTCTCCCGCCCGCGCCGCCGCTTTCGACATTCTCCTCCGCGTCGAGCGCGAATCCTCCTATGCCTCCGAACTTCTCCACTCTTCCGCCAACGACCGCCTCTCCACCCCCGATCACGCACTCGCGACAGAACTCGTCATGGGCGTCCTCCGCTGGCGTTCGCGCCTCGACGCGGACATCGCCACCGCGTCCTTGCAGCCTCTCTCCAAACTCGATCTTGAAATTCTCATCGCCCTGCGCCTCGCCCTCTATCAATTCCAATGGCTCGACCGCGTCCCGCAGCGCGCCGCTCTCCACGAAAGTGTCGAACTGGTAAAGCGCGCCCGCAAGCGCTCAGCCGCTCCATTCGTGAATGCGGTTCTGAGAAAACTCTCCGCCCTGCCGCGAGGCGGCGACGATGCCCAAGACGAAGCCTCTTCGCCTGAAGCTCTGGCCCGCGCTTATGCTCATCCGCTTTGGCTGGTCGAGCGTTGGATCCGCGAATACTCGCTCTCCGCCGCTCACCAGATCTGCCAACACAATCAATCCGTTCCCACTACCGCGATCCGCCTCCGCGCCACAGCTGCCGAACAGCAACTCCATCAAGAAGGAATCACCTTGCGCCCCGGAAGCCTCCTGGCTTCCGCCCGCCGAGTTGAAGCCGGCGACATCACGAAAACTCAAGCATTCCGCAATGGCGATGCCGTAATCCAGGACGAAGCCTCACAGTTAGTCGCCGCCCTGATAGGTCACGGATCGCAAATCCTCGACTGCTGCGCCGCTCCCGGTGGCAAAACGCTGGCCATCGCAGATCAAAACCCCACAGCCGCAATCACCGCCGTCGAACTTCATCCCCACCGCGCGCGCCTGCTGCAAAAACTGTTGCACGCCCATCCCTCAGAGTCTGCACGAATCCAAATCGTGACCGCCGACGCCCAGCATCTCCCGGTCTCCGAGCGGTTCGACCGCGTCCTCGCCGACGTCCCCTGCTCCGGCACCGGCACGCTCGCCCGCAATCCCGAAATCAAATGGCGCCTCACGCTCGACGATCTTGCAGAATTACATCAGCGCCAACTCGCAATCCTCCGCTCCGCCCTCGCCCAGGTCGCACCCGGAGGACGCCTCATCTACTCAACTTGTTCGCTGGAAAAAGAAGAAAACGAATCTGTCGTCGAGCAAGCCCTGTCTGAGAGCAAGTCCTACCGCGTGTTCGACTGCCGATCAGAACTAGCCCAGCTGCAACTAGCCGCTGAACTAACCTGGCCCGACCCGGCATCACTCACGAGAGGCTCTTGTCTCCGCACGATCCCAGGCGTCCACCCCTGCGACGGCTTCTTCGCCGCAATCGTGGAAAGAGTTTAGGAAATGTTCCCGGGTTGATCCGTGGAGATCCGTGCAAATCCGTGGCGAGGTTTTACCGCACGTCGAAATTCACCGCGGCCCCCGCAAACACTTTCTGCCCCGCCACCGGCACCTGCGTCACAATAATGCTCGCCGGTGAAGGCTGCGCTGGAGCCGCAGGCGCCGATGCCGCAGTCGAAGCAGCGGTACTAGCCGCGTCCTGAGCATCGGGATTCGCCGCCACCACCACATTCACATTCCCCAGCCTGAACCCCGCATCCTGCAAGCTCCGGCTCGCACTGCCCAGCGGCTGCCCGACAAAGCTCGGCATCACAAACGCCGGAGGCTCCGGCGCCGCCGACACCAGAAAACTGATCTTCGGCGCCGCCACCTGCGTCTCTTTCGCCGTCGGACTCTGCGCCAGCACCTGATCCGCCGGTATCCCGGGCTCCTGCACCTCGGCCATCGAATCCACATCCAGCCCGCGCCGCCGGATATTCAATTCCGCCGCATGTTCGCTCTGTCCCGTAACATCCGGAATCGTCACCCGCATCTTTCCCAGACTCTGCGCCACTCGCACCTGCCACCCGCGCCGCACCTTTGTTCCCGGCAGCGGCAGTTGCGACATGATTCGCCCCTCCGGAATCTGCGGACTGTAGTACTGGCGCTCGATCGAAATCTGCAACCCGAGTCCCGCCGTTGCCCGCTCCGCTTCCGCCGGAGCCAGCCCCACCAGCGGCGGCACCGCGACCTCCTGCCCATGAATGGCAAACCGCATCGCGGTCAATGCCGACACCATCGCCACTATCACCAGCACCAGCGCCAGCATCGCAAATCGGATTGCAGATTTCATATCTGGAAGTCGCCCCGCCAAACTCAATCAGCAGAATTATAGTCCGCGCCTTGCAGCACACTGCTAACACAGCTTTTTCAATAAGATACAGCGTAAGACCCTGAACGGCATACCCAACATAAGGCATCCGCCGCCTCCAGCCTGCAATCTAATAAACTGCAAGCGTTCTACCGTCGAGGTGCGCCATGACTTCCTCGTTGGAGTATCATATTTCCGTGCGACATTTGATTCCGGCCTCGCTCGCACTTCTCAGTCTGCTCACGCTGCCGCTGTTTTTTGTCTCGACCAGCGATGCTCAAATCAACGGTGCTCCCTCCTCCGTGACCTCTCCCGGATTCGGTGGACGCGCCGTCAATGGTACTTCCCCGAGCGTCACCTCGCTTGGCCCTCGTGGCTTCGCTCCCAACCACGGCGTCACTTTTTCCACGAACGTACCCCGCAACGGCGACGGACATCATCACCGTCACCACGTGGAATACACTCGTCCCCCCGTGATCTACGCTGTGCCGGTTCCCTACGCTGTCGATCTCGGCGCAACGGATACGGATGACGACGCCAATGCGGATGATCCCGACTCTGAATACCAGGGAGGCCCCACCATCTTCGACCGCCGCGGGTCTGGCGCCGCATCATACGTCCCGCCAGTGAAGAATGTCCCTACGCCCCACGCCGTTCAAGATACCGATGACACTGCTGCAGAACCCGAGCCTCCTCAACCGCCGACGCTTCTCGTCTTCAGAGACGGTCACAAACTGGAAGTTGGAAACTACGCCATCGTCGGCGCAACGCTCTTCGACCTGACGCCCGGACACCCGCGCAGAGTCGCCGTAGCCGACCTCGATCTCGAAGCCACCCGCCAGCAGAACGACGATCGCGGCGTCGTCTTTCAACTTCCGCCGTCCGCACAGGCCAACTGACCATGCGCCGATTCTTGCTCATCACACTGCTGGCCGCTCTAGCGCCATGTGTGAACGCGCAGCGCATGGGCGCGGCTTCTCCTCACTTCGCCTCCCGATTCAACCGAGGAGGCCATCCGCGCTCGTCCTTTTTCCCGCTCGCGTACTCCGACCCGTTCTACGCAGACTATCTCTCCAGCACGGGATACCCCGGAGCATCTCAGCCGCCCATGATCATCTTGCAATCTCCTCAAGCGAGAGCACCGGAGCCGGAACGTTTCGCGCCCCCGGCCCAGCCGCTCATGATCGAACTGCAAGGTGACCGTTACGTCCGCGTGAGCGGCCCAGAGACCTCGGGAACGGAGATGATCGACCGCATGCCAGATCGCCCGTCCAGCGCGCCGATCCACGCCGTTGCGATCCCGGAGCTGCCGCCAGCGGTTCTAGTCTTTCGCGATGGCCACCGCGAAGAAGCATCCGAGTACACCATCGCCGACGGCGTCCTCTACACGCGCGCCGACTACTACACCACCGGATCCTGGAACAGAAAGATCGAACTCTCATCGCTAGACGTGCCCGAGACCATCAAGTCCAACCTGTCTCGCGGCGTAAAATTCCAGCTCCCCACATCCCCCAACGAAGTAATCGTCCGCCCGTAGCGACTCACCCTTCGAGAAGTCGCGCTGAATCCGAGACGGGAGACAATGTTCGACTCTGTGTCCTCAGTGTCCTCTGTGGTGAGTGATTTCTTCGGACTCGACAGTGCCTGACAGCGTTCTCCGTTCATCTCGGAACCGCCTCCCCACCAGCCTCAACGATGTCAACACCAACGCCCAATTTCCACCGGCAACCGTGGTATAATTTATGGAGTTCCCAGGGCACATAACATCCTGTAAATACAACTAGTTACGAGATCTTCGCAACACCGAAAAACGCGTGTTTACACCACAACGCTGTTAGCTAGCAGCTAGCAGCTAGAAGCTAGAAGCTTGAGAGCTAAGAGCTAACCCATGGCTGACGATCAAAACCCTGAACTTCCCCTCACTCCTCCTCCCGGCGGCGAAGGCCCCGGCGCGTTGAACATTCAACCCGTCAACATTGAAGAGGAGATGAAGCGGTCGTATCTCGACTACTCCATGTCGGTGATCATCGGCCGCGCGCTGCCCGATGTCCGCGACGGACTGAAGCCCGTCCACCGCCGCATACTTTTTACTATGCAACAGATGGGGTTGCAGCCTAATCGCGCGACGCGCAAGTGCGCCCGCATCGTTGGCGAAGTCATGGGCAAGTACCATCCTCATGGCAACCTCGCCGTGTACGACGCTCTCGTTCGTCTCGCGCAGACGTGGAGCATGCGCTACCCGCTGATCTTCGGTCAGGGAAACTTTGGCTCCGTCGATGGAGACCCGCCCGCGGCCGATCGTTACACCGAGGCCAAGCTGTTCCAGGTTGCCACCGCGCTGCTCGAAGATCTCGATAAAGAGACTGTCGACTTCCATCCCAACTACGATGGCAACGAAGTTGAACCTGACGTTCTTCCCGCGCGCATTCCCAATCTTCTGATCAATGGCTCCGACGGAATCGCCGTCGGCATGGCTACAAAAATTCCGCCGCACAATTTGACGGAGATCGTCGACGCCACCATCACGCTGGTGAACAATCCCAACGCGCAGCTCGCCGAAATTCTGAAGTTCGTGCAGGGCCCTGACTTCCCGACCGCCGGCATCATTCACGGCCGCGCTGGAATTTTCGAAGCCTACCGCACCGGTCGCGGCCGCTTCATGATGCGCGCCAAAGCCGCCATCGAGGCCTTCAGCAAAGATCGCGAAGCCATCATCATCACCGAAATTCCGTATCAGGTGAATAAGGCCCGCCTGGTCGAGCGCATCGCGCAACTGGTCAACGACAAAGACATCGAAGACATCTCCGACATCCGCGACGAAAGCGATCGCGACGGCATGCGCATCGTGGTAGAACTCAAGCGCGGTGCCGAACCTCAGATCGTTCTCAACCAGCTCTTCAAGCACACGCAGATGCAGGAGAGCTTCTCGATGATCCTGCTCGCCGTGGTCAACGGACAGCCCCGCGAAATGGGGATCATCCAGACCATCAAGTACTTCATCGAGCACCGCGTCGACGTCGTCCGCCGCCGCACCGCCTACCTGTTGCAGAAGGCGAAAGACCGCGAGCACATTCTCGAAGGCTACCTCACGGCACTCGATCACCTCGACAACGTCATCACCATCATTCGCGGCAGCGCCAACCGCGCCGACGCCCGCGAGAATTTGGTGCTCTACTTCGGCGGCAAAAAGATCGACATCAACACCACGGGCCGCGCGCCCAAGCTCGATCCCGAAAAGCCCTTCACCACCCGCCAGACCGATGCCATCCTCGAACTGCAGTTGCATCGCCTGACGAAACTTTCGATCGATGAAATTTCCAACGAGTTGAAGGAAGTCCGCGACAACATCGCGGAATACGAATCCATCCTCGGCTCCGAGACGAAGCTGCGCAAAGTCATCATTAAAGAGCTGGAAGAAGTGAAGAAGCTCTACGGGGATGAACGCCGCACGCGCATCGAAGACGAAGCCGCCGAAATCGTCCTCGAAGATCTCATCGCCGACGAACAGGTCGCCGTCACCGTCAGCCACTCTGGCTATCTGAAGCGGACGCCGATCTCCACTTACCGTATGCAGCGCCGCGGAGGCACGGGCCGCACTGGCATGAAGACGCGCGACGAAGATTTCGTCGAGCATCTCTTCATCGTCTCAACCCACGCCTACATTCTGATCTTCACAAACACCGGCCGCGTCTACTGGCTCAAGGTTTACGAAATTCCTGACGTCAGCGCCGCCGGACGTGGCAAGCACATCGGCAACCTGGTCGGCCTGCAACCCGGCGAAACACTGAAGACCACGGTCGCGGTGCGCAATCTTGAAGAAGAAAACAAGTACGTCTTCTTTGCCACGCGCAACGGTCTCGTAAAGAAATCTTCGGTGCGCGAGTTCATGCACGTGCGCTCCAACGGCATCAACGCGATCGGAATCGAGCAGGGAGATGAGCTCGTCGCCGCCCGCATCACTGACGGCAACCAGATTGTCTTCCTGGCGAGCCACGAAGGCATGGCCGTACGCTTCGATGAGAGCCACGTCCGTCCCATGGGCCGCGCGGCTTTCGGCGTATGGGGAATTGATCTGGAAAAGAATGACTATGTCGTCGGCATGGCCACCACCACCAAGCCAGACGCACCCGCGCCCGCCAAGGAGAAAATCGAAGGCGAGCCCGAAGCCATCGACGAAGCCGTGAAAGGCGACCTGATCCTTTCAGTCACGGAGAACGGCTACGGCAAGCGCACGCCCGCCGACGAATACCGACTCACCAACCGCGGCGGCAAAGGCGTGATCAACGTGAAGACCACCGAACGTGTCGGCAAAGTCGTTGCCATCGCGCAGGTCGACGAAACCAGCGAGGTCATGCTGATCAGCCACTACGGCAAAATCATCCGTATGGACTCAACCACGATCCGCGAATCCGGCCGCAACGCCCAAGGCGTGAGACTCCTTAACATGGAGCCCGGCGACCGCGTAGCCGCGGCGGTCGTAATCGCGCCGGATGCAGAGCCGAACGGCGGCAACGGAGGCACGCTGATTCAGTAGGGAAAAGAGACGAATGTGGCGCGGGCGCCCCGTCCGCGCCTCGCCTAAGCATCACAACGTCGTAAGCCCGTGGAAGAGCGGCACTTCAGGGTCGCATCCAAACCCTGAGGGCCTTACTTGTCCTCCGGTGTAACCTCTCAAGTCGCAGGCACGTGATCGGGTTTTTGCCGGGAACAATCGAAGCAGAGACTAGTCATGTCGTAGAGCCTCCATCGGCTCGACTTTTGCAGCCCTCAGAGCGGGAAGCCATCCCGCAAGCAACGCGACACCAAGCAGCAAGACAACCGCTCCGACAAGTGAAGCCGGGTCGGATGGTTGCAGTCCGTAAAGCATGGACTTCACCAGTTGTCCGAGGCCTAGCGCAACTGCAATCCCGACCACAACCCCTACGGCAGCAAGCCAACCCGCTTCCTTCAAAACCATACCTCGAACCTGCCTACGTTCCGCGCCCAACGCTAGACGAATTCCAATTTCGTTGGTCCGCTGTGACACAGCGTACGCCATGATTCCGTAGATCCCCACGCAAGCCAGGGCAAGTGCGAGAATCCCAAACGCCGCTGTCAGACTGGCGAAGACGCGCTCCTGAACGATGGTGGCGTCAATCTGCTGCCGCTGGGTTCGTACATCCATCAATGGCAAATCGCGATCGATGTCCCGCACGACTGCCCGCAGCGAGGGCACAATCGCGTCCGGCTTCATCTGGGTTCGCACGATGTATGTGGCTCCGCCGATATCCTTCGATTGACGGTAGAGATCGAAATGGAGGGGTGGCGGCTCCTGTTGCAGATTGGAATAACGAGTGTCGGCGGATACGCCAATAATCTCGAGCCAACTCCGGTTCTTCGTTTCGGAGTCGTCCATGCTGAAACGACGGCCAATCGGATTCTGGTTGGGGAAGTACTTCCGCGCCAGAGCCTGATTGACAATCGAGAACCGCTGTGGCGCCTCCGCGTCCTGTGGGGTAAAGCCTCGTCCCGCAACCATCGGAATCCCCATCACCGACAGAAAATCCTGACCGACGGTCGCCTGCATCGCGCCTGCCCCACCTCCTTGCGGCTCCTTTGCCTCGGGCGCTCCTTCCACATTGAAGTTAGACTCCGATTGAGAGTCGGCGAGAAGAGGAATGTCCGTCAGGGTTACGCCCTCCACGCCTGGAACAGCACGCAATGCCTGCTCAATCCGGGCATGGAGCGCTATATCTTTGGGCGCGGGATATTGCTTGCTGGGCGGATTGAGGTCGAAGAGCACGAGGCCGTCGGCGCGAAAGCCCACATCGACTGCATTCAAATTGATGAGAGTACGCAGGAAAAGACTGGCGCCAACCACCAGCAATGTCGAGAGCGCGATCTGGAAAGCGACAATCGTTCGTCCGCTCCAGCCCTTGCGCTGCTTGGTGGAGGCTTTGCCGCCATCTTTGATGGCTGTACCGATCTCAGCGCGAGTTGCACTCCACGCTGGCGCGATGCCGAAAAGCGCACCCGTGGCCAGGGTGATGCCAGCCGTGAAGCCGAACACCTTCCAATCGAAAGGCACGTTCATGCCTTCGCGCTCCCAGGAATTCAGCAGTAATTTCGGCAGAGCGGTCCGTCCCAGGTAACCCAACAAAAGCCCAACCGATCCGCCGATTGTGGCGAGCATGAGGCTCTCAGTCAGAACCTGGCGCCATATACGGCCGCGCCCTGCCCCAAGTGCCAGGCGCACACTCATCTCTCTCTGTCTCGCCGACGAACGCGCCAGCATCAGGTTCGCGACATTGGCACAGGCAATCAGGAGTACGAACCCCACCACCGCCAGCAGTACATACATCGGCTGGGCAAACTGCGTGCCATTGAGGTTCAACCCTCTGCTGCCATCCTCAAGCTCCAGTCGCGGCATCGTCTCGTCTTTTGCCACCGTCGTCGTGGCGTGAATCGCGGCGCTGAATGCGACGTTCAGGGCTGCCCTGGCCTGCTCCAACCGCACGCCTGGCTTCTCCCGCGCCATCAACTGCACCCACCAAAGGTTGCTGCTCGATAGCAAAGGCCCGCTCTGCCCCAACTCGCCCTTAACCAAAGGGATCATCGACAGCGGCATGAATATATCGGGAGAATTCTGCACGCTCCTCGCTCCGGTAAAGCTACGCGGATTCACGCCAATGACCGTCACCGGAGTCATGTTGACGGTAATCACCTTCCCGACTGCATCCGGAGCTTTCCCGAATGCTCGCTCCCACAATCCCTCGCTGATCGTCGCTACCGCGCCCGTCCCGGGGGCCTGGTCGTCGGAAGGCAGAATGGGCCGCCCCACCACGGTTCGTACACCCATCTGCTCATACAAGTTGCCCGAAACCAATTCCAACCCAACAGCCTGCGCCGAACCGTCAATGGTGGCGTTTGCCTGCACGTTTTCCTTGAAAGCGAAGATATCGTCGAGCACGCGGTTCTCTCTTCGCAATTGCTGGTAGATCGGATACGTGAACGAAACGAAGCGAGTTCCTCCACCGGCAACCGGAGACACGCTTCCCCAGGAAGAATGCACCGCGCTGTGCCCGTCTGCGATGACGGTCAACAGCCTCAGTTGCTCAGGATGTGAGACGCCGAGGCGCGCATAGAGAAGTTGATTGGCCAGCGAAAAAATGGATGTATTGGCTCCAATCGCAAGCGCGAGCGATACCACCGCAATCGATGTAAACCCAGGGCTCTTCCGCAGAACACGCGCCCCATATTGCAGGTCGCCCCACAGATCGTCCCACCAGCGCAATCCTATGGATGCGCGTATAGCATCCTTGTGTGACTCGATGCCACCGAACTCTATGCGCGCGCGACGCACGGCTTCAGCCGCGGGAACGCCACTCCGGACTAGGTCTCCGGCATAGCTGTCGAGGTGGAAGCGCACTTCCGCCTCCAGGTCGGTTTCGAGACGCTGGCGCTTCACAACCCACTTCAACCAGGAACGAAGTCGTGTCAGGAGGTTCATATTTCCTCCGGCCTCGCACGGAGGATGCCGGCGATCACCGACGCCATGTGGTTCCACTTTTCCGTCTCCGACTGGAATTGGCGCTTGCCGGCTGCTGTCAGGCGATAGAACTTCGCCTTGCGATTGTTGTCAGATTCACCCCATTCACTGGTGATCCAGCCCTGATGCTCCAGCCGGTAGAGAGCCGGGTACAGCGACCCTTGCTGGATCTGCAACTGCTCGCCAGAGATCTGTTGAATGCGTAGTAGAACTCCGTAGCCATGCAACGGGCCCAGCGACACCGCTTTGAGGATCAGCATGTCCAGGGTGCCCTGCAGAAGATCGATCTGCTTGCTCACGATCTCTCCTTGTCCGTCTAGGAGACGATATCAACACTCTCCTAGAGTGTCAAGGAGAGTGCGATTGATCCAGGGTAGTTGCGGGGCTGCCGCCTGCAACCGGTCTCCGTTGTCCTGCTTCGGCTGGCTGGCCCACCTTAGCATTTCTTCTATCGTTACGAGAAACCGTCTGCCCCAGCCTTCGTGATTTTCGAAGGCTGGGCATTTGTGCTGATCGATCCAGGAGATTTGGGCGGCATGAGGTTAGGACCCGGTGTAACGTCCAAGTACGACCGTTGGCTTCGGCAGCATCGTGCCCACCCTGCGAAAACCGCGCAGGGCGGGGCAGCCTAAGTTAGGTGGGCCAGCCCCCCCGAGCATGACCGAGGTTTGGGCCCGTGGAATCCCACCCTTGCGCAAAGAACGCGCAAGGATGGGGCACCCGGCGCCACGCGGCAGCTAACCTCAGGGGCTAAAGCCCGGATCAATTATTGGACTTGTTTTCGCGGCCCTCAAAGGGCCGCTCTTCCACGGTGCTGC
>PMUM01000117.1 GCA_003166855.1 Acidobacteriaceae bacterium
CGTCTGTGTGTGTGATCAATCGCACGCTGGAACACGCGATGGAGCTGGCGACAAAACTGGGAGGCTCCGCAATTCGTTTCGAAGAGCGTTGGGAACATATGGCAGAAGCGGAAATCATCATCAGCTCCACGTCCTGTCCGCACTCCATTCTGAGCCGCAGTGAGGCTGCCCTCATGGTTCGCGGCCGCAAGAACAGGCCGCTGGTGATCGTAGATATCGCGCTGCCCCGTGACATCGATGCTGCTGTACGCGAGGTGGAAGGCGTATTTCTTTATGACCTCGACGATCTGGAGAACGTTGTTGACGTCAATGCGGGCGCGCGGGAAGTGGCCGCCGCCGAAGCACAAAAGATTTTGCAGTCCGAAGCGCAAGGCTTCCGCCGCAGACTGATGGCGGAGCGGGTGGTTCCCACCATCGTGGCGTTGCGCCAAAGGCTGGATGAAATTTGCCGGCAAGAACTGGATTCCTTCCGACAAGAGAACGGGCCTTTCTCCAAGGACCAGGACGAGATGTTAAACGCAGTCATGTCCCGTATGACGCAGAGAATTGCAGGGTCCCTGGCACGTGAACTCAAGGAAC
This sequence comes from Acidobacteriaceae bacterium, assembly GCA_003166855.1. GTDB lineage: Bacteria > Acidobacteriota > Terriglobia > Terriglobales > Acidobacteriaceae > Sulfotelmatobacter. The sequence goes on from PMUM01000117.1 coordinate 580, forward strand.
TTCCAGAGAAGGAGGAACAGGAGAAGATGACCGCAGCGGTCACCCGCCTGTTTCACCTGGAACCGCCGAAACAGGCGCTTGCCGGCACCATATCGGAGAAAGCAAATGAGCGAAGGAAAGAACGCCCAGTCGCAATCAACTACTACTAATTCCACCAGTGCAGTTTCGTGGACGAGTCAGCAGGCTTATGTTCTGGCAGCATTTTGTCTGCTGCTGGGCGTGGCCCTAGGATATCTTTTTCGCGGATCGGCGTCGGCCGGCGCGGCGCAGGCCGTACCCCCGACAACCACCGAGCAGGGAAACGTCTCTCAGCAAAAGCAGTCAGACCCCAACGCCCAAGCCGCACTGGCCCAGGCTGCGACACCGTTGCTTGAGGCGGTAAACAAAAATCCCAATGACTTCGACTCGCTCGTGAAGCTGGGCAACCTCTATTACGACGGACAACAGTTCCCCAATGCGATCCAGTACTACGAGCGGGCCCTGGTCATTCATCCCGATAATCCGGACGTCCGCACCGACATGGGGACCGCGTACTGGTATACCGGAAACTCTGAAAAAGCCTTGGCCGCAATGGAGACTTCCCTGAAGTACCGGCCGGGACATCCGCAGACTTTGTTCAACCTGGGATGGGTGCGGTGGCAAGGCAAACAGGATCCCAAGGGCGCAATTGAGGCTTGGCAGCAACTGCTCAAGGCGAATCCGGACTATCCAGAGAAGCAGAAGGTCGAGCAGTACATCGCCAAGGCGAAAGAGCACGCGTCGCGCGGCTAGACAATTCTGAGTACTGGCGCTCCTTCATAACCCGCTCATACCGGCGCCAAGGGGCTTCCCAAAAGGAAGCCCCTATTTCTTGAGTTTGTAACAAGTTCGTAACAAGATTGATACAGGTTTTACAAATCTTGACTCATCAATGTGGCAGTTGACATTAGCGGCGCATATCATAGGTGTGCCCAGCCATAGTTGATACGCTAGGCGGATTTAACCTCTACAAGTTGAAGTGAGATGAGTTATGAGCGGTGTAGGTTCCAAGCGCTCCCCTCAGGAACCGCTACCGGAGGAGTTTATGACGCCACTTTCTTCTGCTCGCACGCTTTCGTCTTCGCGTTTTCCCATCATCCTTACAGTCCTTGCGGCGATCACCATTACGACAGGCTGCGGCTCCACTGGAAGCTCCTCTACCGGAGGCGGAGGTGGCCACGAGCTCAGTGGCAACACCTCAGTGACGGTCGTGCTGTCGAGCACGGCGAACGATCAGTTGTCGGAATTTGATCTCGAGTTCCAGAACGTTGCTTTAACTAGCCAGTCCGGAAAGACCGTTACCCTGCTATCGACTCAACAGCCGTCTGAGCTTATGCATTTGAACGGCGCAATCGATCCGCTGATCACGGCTACTGTACCTCAGGATGTTTACACTTCGGCGACAGCAACCATCGCGTATGGCCGGCTCGTCTGCATCGCCAATGGTGTAATGGAGGGGCAACAGGTCCTGGCATTTGACTACTACAACAGCAACGTGCCCGCCGCCTCGGTTACCGTAACATTGCCATCCCCCATTACTGTGACAGGCGCGAGCATGGCGCTCGCACTGGACCTATTTGTTGCGAATTCGGCGACAGCACCCGATTGCCTGAACCGGAATGGATTCGCGGGCTTTTCCATGACGCCGACCTTCAATCTTGCTCCGTTCACGTTGTCCCCCTCGCCCACAAGTCCTGCAAATGGCAAATTGGCAGGGCTTGAGGGAGAAGTTGCTTCGCTCGACTCGACTAACAGCAAATTCAATCTCTCAGTGCCGGAGGGACCTTACGGGACAAGAACGCTTTCCGTCAGCGTGGGGAGCGCTACCGTTTTTCAGGGAGTCAGCGATTTTTCGGCACTCGCGACTGGAGTCTTCGTAAACATGGACGGAGCGCTTCAGTCGGATGGGACGCTGGCGGCGACGCGCATTGCCGTAGAGGACCCGTCTGCGCTCAATATGTTCACGGGACCGCTGCTGCAGGTTGGCTCGGAAGTCCCGGTATTGCTGGTCTACGGCCGGCAGGAGCAGGGCCCGCTTAGTCCAGGTCCCGCCGGTTCCGGCAATTACTTCGACACGCCCTATATGGATTTCAGTAGTGCCGTATTCCAGATATCCGGCCAGACGACAAATTTACAGAGTCTCCCATTCGTGGCCAGCTTCAATGCGTCAAATATGGTAGCTGGCCAGAATGTTGATATCTCTTCGCCCGCGCTCGAATTGATGGGAGGCGAGTATACTCCCGCGAACACCATCACCCTGATTCCGCAGACCATTGATGCTACCGTCATCAGCTCAACTCCGAGCGGCAGCTTTACTGATTACAGCGTCTCGCTGGCGGCGTACGATCTTTTTCCCACGCTGGCTGTGCAGCCGGGGCAGACTACTCTGCTGACCAATCCGAGCGAGGTGGAAGTCTACGTGGACAGCAACACCCAAATGCTGAACTCAACGCCCCTCGCTGCAGGCAACACCCTGCGCTTCTATGGGTTGGTATTCAATGACAACGGCACGCTGCGAATGGATTGCGGCCAGGTGAATGACGGCGTGGCCGGGTCGTCTCAGTCGAGCTCAGGAAATCACATGGAGCCCGGGGAGACGCGGACCGTCCGTCACGCGGGCGCTGGCCGGATGCAGCCGACGATCACGGTGGTCACTGGCTCTCACTAGGCTCAGACTAGCGGTCGGAACGCACTCGTGAGACTGATATAACTTTGGGAGGATGTTGTGACAACACTTCTGGCGCTTCCCGCACTTCTGCGTTCTTCCTGGTCTCGTCTTGCCTTTGCAACCCTGATTCTCGCGGCTGTCGTCAGTTTTACGACTGGTTGCGGCTCCAGCGGAATGTCGAAAGCTTCGTTGACCGGGAACACCGACGTCACCGTGATGGTGTCCAGCACGGCAAGTGACCAGCTATCTGAGTTCGACCTCGGCTTTCAAGGCATCACTTTGACCAGCCAGTCGGGGAAGACGGCAACTCTCCTGTTGTTGCATGCGTCAGGGCCTCCTGTCGGGGCTGAATTTATGCATATCAACGGCACTGTGGAACCACTGGCGACTGCCAGCATTGCCCAAGATGTTTACACCAGCGCCACGGTAACTCTCGGTTCCGGAGGATTCACCTGCATAGCTCTTGGTCCGGTGGATGGGCAAGAGACCCTTAGTAGCGCGAACTTCAGCCTGTTGGGGCCGGCATCGACTGTGACCGTAAGCCTGCCATCGCCGATCACAGTGACCGGTGCGAGTATGGCACTCTCGCTCAATTTACTCGTTTCGCAATCAGCGACATTCCCGGACTGCTTGAACGTCGACGGCTTCACCGGCTTTTCGATGACGCCGACCTTCAATCTCACGCCGCTTAGCGTGTCCGCGTCACCGACGAATTCCGCCAACGGCAAGGTCGCGGCCCTCGACGGGCAGATCACCGCCTTGGCAGCAGCCGGCAACGGTTTCACTTTGTCGATACCCAATCTGACAGGTCCGAGACCGCTTTCCGTTACCTCCAACAGCAATACCGTTTATCAGGGCATCAGCGGGAACTCAGCACTGACGGTAGGCACGTTTGTGAATATGGATGGCGCGATCCGATCGGATGGTTCTCTGCTGGCGACACGCATTGCGGTGGAAGACACTTCTGCCGGAGACGTGTTCCGGGGGCCGCTGATGCAAGTGGCTCCCTCGGTATCGGTCGTGCTCATGCATGCTCGCGAGCAGCAGGGCAAGGATTTTCCGGGCTACGTAGGCGGTTTTGGATCTCTCAACTTCGGCAGCACCGTGTTTCAAACCTCCGGCCAACTCACCAACCTGGGGAGTCTGCCTTTTGTGCCAAGCTTCAATGCTTCCAACATGGTTCCAGGTCAGGAGGTGTATATATCGATTCCCTCGTTCTCCTTCAATGTCGTTTACCCAGTAGCGACCACAATGACGTTGATGCCGCAAACCATTAACGGCACGGTTAGGGCCTCAACGCCGAGCGGCAACTTCACCGACTACACGGTAACGCTGGCGCCTTATGATCTATTCCCTATGCTGGCCAATCAGCCTAGCCAGACCACAGTTGAGAACAACCCAAGCCAGCTCGAAGTGTACGTCGACAGCAACACTCAGTTGCTCAACGCGCAGGCACTCGCCGCAAGCAATACGCTGCGTTTCTATGGGTTGGTGTTCAACGACAATGGCACGCTGCGAATGGATTGCGCGCAGGTCAACGACGGGGTATCTGTATCGTCCGTGTCGAATGTGAGCGGTTCTTCAAAGGTTGTGCAGACACAGACGATCCGCCGCGCAGTTCCCGGCGGGGTGCCGCAGATGATTACAACAGTTAGAGGATCTCGCTAAGCCGAGGAGTTTTCCGAGGGAACGGAGTCGGGCGCGGCTTCCTCGTCGCCGGCGGGAACGAGTTCAAACTTCTTCAGCTTGTAGCGCAGCGCGTCTCGACTGATGTCGAGCAAGCGGGCGGCGTGGGTCTGGTTGCCGTTGGCTTGTCGCATGGCCAATTCGACCATGGCACGCTCCACCTCTTCTAAAGACGTGCCTTCTTCGGGAATATAGAGCCGCGGAAGCACCCGTCCGTTCGCCAACTGCTTGCCCCCACCGTCACTCGACGCGCTGCTGTGCTCGAACGCGGTCAAGCCGCTGCGCGCGGCTTCTCCCACCGCGAAAGGCATGTACACCGGCCGCAGAATGAACTCCTCTTCCAGGATCATGGCGCGCTCAATCGAGTTTTTCAGCTCGCGGACATTCCCCGGCCAGTTGTGAGCCAGCAGCAACCGTCGCGTCTCAGGGCTGATGCCGCGGATTGCCTTCTTGAACTTGCGGTTGTACCAGTCGATGAAAAAATCGACCAGTGGCAGAATGTCTTCCGTACGTTCGCGCAGCGGCGGAATGAAGATGGCGATAATCGCCAGCCGGTAATAAAGATCCTGGCGGAAATGGCCTTCGCGCACGGCCTTCTCCAGGTCGCGATTGGATGCGGCGATCACGCGCACATCCACCTGCATATCGCGCACGCCTCCCACGCGGCGGATGACCTGATCCTCCAGCACGCGCAGCAGTTTGGCCTGCAGCAGCGGAGACAGTTCTCCGATTTCATCCAGAAAGAGCGTGCCCCCGTTGGCTGTTTCGAAAAGGCCTTTCTTCATCTGCTTGGCGTCGGTAAAGGCGCCTCGTTCGTGGCCGAAAAGTTCCGCTTCCATCAGAGTCTCAGGAATCGCGGAACAGTTGATGGCGACGAAAGGACCGTTCTGGCGCGTGCTCTCATAGTGAATCGTCTTGGCGATCAGGTCCTTGCCCGTGCCACTCTCGCCTTGAACCAGAATTGTCGTGGCCTCGCTGGCCGCTACCTTTTGAACGAAGCTCATCAGTTCGGTCGTCTTGGGCGACACCGCGACCACTTCGTGATACCCCGTGTTCCGGCGAACCTCGCCGCGCAGCGATTTGACTTCAGTTCGTAGCCGCGAAGCTTCCAGGGCATTCTGGATGGTGACGTGTAATTCCTCGAAGTCCAGCGGCTTGCCAATGAAGTCATAGGCGCCCAGCTTGAGGGCGGTTTTTACGTCATCCAGTTGGGGATCGGCGGTGATCATGATGACCGCGGGAGCGTCGGGAGCCTTCTTGAGTTGCTCCAGAACCTGAATCCCATTCAGGTCGGGCATGCGGACATCGAGCAGCACGAGATCGGGAGACTCTTGTTGAGCCATGCGCAGTCCCGGTTCGCCGGCAACGGCTTCCGAGACCTGGTATCCCCACTCCTCGCACTTTTGGCGCAGCGACCAGCGCACCAGGCGCTNNTCGTCGTCAATGATCAGAATCTTCTCCGCAGGCATCTCTATTTAGCTTACTACGGAAGGGAGGGGAATGGACGGATGCGGGCTAGGAGGCCGAGTTTGGAGCCTCTGCACGCTGCAAAGGCAGGATGACCGCGAAACTTGTGCCCTTGCCGACAGTGCTGGTGACGTCGATACGGCCCTGGTGGCCTTCTACGATGCGGCGGGCCAGGGACAATCCCAGGCCGGTGCCGTCGCCCTTGGTGGTGTAGAAGGGACGGAAAATGTTGGGGAGGTGATCCGCGTCGATACCGCGTCCGTTATCAGCAACTTCGACGACGGCTGTCGTACCCTGGGGTCGCAGCGTGACGGTGATCTTTCCGTTCGCGTCGATTGCCTGCAGCGCGTTCAGCATCAAGTTCAATAGCACCTGGTGGATCTGATCGCTGTCGTGCTCCACTTCCGGCAGCG
>PMUM01000248.1 GCA_003166855.1 Acidobacteriaceae bacterium
CGCTGCGCATGTTTCATCGCTCTTGGGGCATCATGATGATCCAGGCGAACATTACGGCGCCGTGTGCCGTGCTCGACTTTCCTACGCGCGATGACTTCGCGCGCCAATTGAAAAACAATCAATACGACGTGGTCGGGATCACGGGAATCATCGTGAACGTCGCCAAGGTGCGCGAGATGTGCCGCATGACGCGCGAACTCTCGCCGCAGTCGGTGATTATCGTAGGCGGGCACGTGGCCGCCATCCCCGGAATCGAAAAGATGATTGATGCCGACCACATTGTGAAGGGCGAGGGCGTTTCGTGGATGCGGCGTTATTTAGGCGAGGACGAGAGCGCGCCGATCCGCCATCCGTCGATCGTTTCGGGAATGCGCACGCGCATCATGGGGATTCGTCTGCCCGAGCGCAAGGGCGGGACGGCGGCAACCATTATTCCTTCCGTCGGCTGCCCCATGGGCTGCAACTTCTGCACGACCTCGGCATTTTTCGGAGGCAAGGGAAAATTCGTCAACTTCTTTGAGACGGGCGACGAACTGTATGCCGTCATGAGCCGGATGGAGGACGAACTGAAAGTGCAGTCGTTCTTCGTGATGGACGAAAATTTTCTGCTGCATCGCGAGCGCGCCATGCGCCTGCTCGAACTCATGAAAGAGAATCACAAGAGCTGGGCACTGTCGGTGTTTGCCTCGGCCAATGCGATTCGCAAGTACACCATGCAGGAGTTGGTGGAACTGGGCGTGTCGTGGCTGTGGATGGGTCTGGAGTCCCCCAAAGCGGGCTACAGCAAGTTGCAGGGCTCCGACACGCGGGAACTCACGCGCGAGTTGCGCGAGCACGGGATTCGCGTGCAGGGTTCGACCATCATCGGGCTGGAGCACCATACTCCGGACAACATCGTCTCTGAAATCGAGCACGCCGTGTCGCACGACACCGACTTCCACCAGTTCATGCTCTACACGCCGGTCCCGGGCACTCCGCTGTACCAGCAAATGTCGGAAGAGGGCCGTTTACTGAAAGATGTGGACTATGCCGACGTACACGGTCAGTTCAAATTCAATTTCAAGCACGCCGCGATTTCGCGGGAGGATTCCAAGCGCTTTCTCGATTGGGCGTTCTGGCGCGACTTCCAGCTGAATGGGCCAAGCCTCTACCGCATCTCGCGAACTCTGCTGGCGGGATTCAAGCGCTACAAAGACTATCCCGACGCGCGCGTGCGGGAACGCTTCACGCGCGAGATGGGAAAGCTGAGCGGCGTGTACAGCTCGGCGTTGTGGGCGATGGAGCGGCAGTTCCGCAAAGTGGACCTCAATGTGAGCGAACAGATCCGTGAACTGCGGCACGAATTCAAGCAGGAATCCGGATTCCTGTCGCGGATGCTCCCGGCCTTGCTCGGCCCGGTACTGCTTTGGACGACTCGTCGCGAAGAACGGCGGCTGGCGCGGGGAAAGACGTATGAGCCTCCGACGATTCTGGAGAGAAGCAACTGGGTGGAAGCCTAAGCGAGTTCAGAGCGCAGCCGCTCCCTGCGCATGAACCGCTATCCCGTCCTGCGCGCCGACAGCATGCTCAGAATCTCGCGCAGCCCCTGGCGAATGTGCTGAATCTCGGGCGTGGAATGCGACGGGAACGGGATGGCGGTCTGCGTCTTGTCAGTCTTGCTTTCGCTGCGCAGCTGCTGGCGCGCGCCGGAGATGGTGAATCCCTGCTCGTAGAGCAGTCGCTTGATGTGCAACACACTCTCGACGTCGCGCTTGCGGTACATGCGCTGTCCGGTGCTGCTCTTGACCGGCTTCAGTTGCGGGAACTCGGACTCCCAGAAACGCAGCACGTAGGCAGGCAGATGGCACAGCGTGGCCACTTCGCCGATGCGGAAATAAAGTTTGTCGGGGATGAGGATTTCATCCGCTTTGTGCTTCGCCGTACTCTTCTTGCGGGGCGCCATTTTTCCTGTCACGGCGGCAAACGCCACGTGGTCTGCCTATTGTGACACAGGTGGGGATTGGAGAATGCGGAATTTGTGTGGCTGCGAGCTGCGAGCTTTGAGCTGTGAGCAACCTGAATCCCGACTCAGCCCGCTCTCACATCGTGGGAGACAGCCGTGATTGCTCGCAGCTCACAGCTCATGGCTCGCGGGCTCCACAAAGGAAAAGCCCCTCAAGAGGTGCTTCTCTTAAGAGGCCAGTGAGAAATCGAGTGTAAGCGAGGAATGTCCTCGCTGACGGCTAATGTTTCTTCTTTTTTGCCTTCTTCTTCGTTGCCATTGAAGGATCCTCCGTGAACGATTTTCCCTTGTTAAGGTTCTTGACTACGGGCCCTTGTACTTGAAAGACCAACCCTACTTGTAGTATGGGAAGGTCCTATATCACAAGATATTGCGGCAGTATTAATAAAGTGTCAACACAATTTTGCAGTTTTGCGCGGATTTCTTCAGTGCCGCCGTTGGTCTTCAGTCGTTCGTCACTCACTCGAACACGAACGCGCACCAGAAACTGCGACCGTAATCACGAACCAACTACAAACGCGCCATGAGTTGCAGTACACTGCGCCTCATGCGGCGCGATCCGATTGAATTGGAAATCTTCAAGAACCTGTACCACTCCATCGCCGAGGAGATGGGCGCGGCGCTGCGACGGACGGCGTTTTCTCCGAATATCAAGGAGCGCCGCGATTATTCGTGCGCCGTGTTCGACGCCGCGGGTGAGGTCATCGCCATGGGCGACCACATGCCCGTGCATCTCGGGTCGATGCCGATGTCGGTGCGAGCGGCGATCGAGGCCGGCGCGATGGAGCCTGGGGACGTGGTGATGCTGAACGATCCGTTTCGCGGGGGGACGCATCTGCCCGACATCACGCTGGTCGCGCCGGTGTACGTGGAGAGTCGCCACCTGCGCGGGCGAGTCGCCCGCGCCCACACAAGTCCTGATTTCTATGTGGCTTCGCGGGCGCATCACGCGGATGTTGGCGGGGCCTATCCTGGATCGATGGGGCTGTGCCGTGAGATCTACCAGGAAGGCGTGCGAATTCCGCCGGTGAAACTGATGCTGGGCGGCGCCATGAATGCCGATGTGCTCGCCCTGCTGCTCAACAACGTGCGCACTCCCGAGGAGCGCGAAGGCGACCTGGGAGCACAGATCGCAGCTTGCCACACGGGGGCCGAGCGCCTGCGCGAAGTTTGTTCTCGCTATGGCCTGGATCGGGCCAGCCGAGCGACGGGCGATCTCCTCGACTATTCCGAGGAGTTGATGCGCGCTTTTGTGCAGCGCGTGCCGGCGGGAAAGTGCCGCTCCGAGGATTTTCTGGATGGGGACGGGATCACCGATCGGCCGATCAAGATCGCCGTTGCAATTACAGTTCATCAAGGTGAACTAATGCGCGGGCGCCCGCGCCGCATGGTCACAGTGGATTTCACAGGGAGCGATCCGCAGGTTGAGGGCAGCGTGAACGCGGTCGCGGCGATCACCTACTCGGCGTGCTTCTACGTATTTCGCTGTCTGCTGGCGGAGGACGTTCCAGCCGCCGCGGGGCTGATGCGGCCGATCGAGGTCATCGCGCCCGAAGGCACGATTGTGAACGCGCGGCCTCCGGCAGCCGTGGCGGGAGGAAATGTCGAGACGTCCCAGCGGATCGTCGACGCGTTGCTGCGGGCGCTGGCGCAGGCGATTCCAGATCTCATCCCCGCTGCGGCCTCGGGGACCATGAACAACCTGACCATCGGCGGTATCGATCCGCGCAACGGTGAGCCGTTCGCCTACTACGAGACGATCGCCGGCGGCATGGGCGCGCGCCCTGGCAAGCCCGGCGTCTCCGGCGTGCACACGCACATGACAAATTCCCTGAACACCCCCGCGGAGGCGCTGGAGTATGCGTATCCGCTGCGGGTGCGCCAGTATTCGCTGCGGCCCGGCAGCGGTGGAGAGGGGCAGTTTCGCGGCGGCGACGGGATTGTTCGTGAGATCGAAGTCCTCACCGACTGCGAAGTTACCCTGCTGGCCGACCGCCGCGCGCGCGGGCCGTGGGGACTGTTCGGAGGAGCCGACGGTGCACCGGGAAAGACGTTCATCACACGCCACGACGGCTCGGTCGAGCCAAAGCTCGCCAAGTTCAGCACTCGCCTGCGAAAAGGCGAGCGGATTACGATTGAAACTCCCGGCGGTGGCGGCTGGGGGCGAACATAGGAATCGCTTTGCTCGTTGCCCGGAAATTAGGCGGAAAGGACAGCAATTTATGCACATCCTGAAGTCGGTGGGAGTGATGTCCGTCGCGAAGCTCATGGGCTTGCTCTACGGTTGCCTGGGACTGATCTTCGCCCCAATCTTCCTGGTGATCGGATTAGTCGGATCCATTGCCGGCTCGGACAAAACTCCGCTTGCCGGAGTGTTCGGAGTTGTTTTCGCCATCCTCATGCCGCTTCTCTACGGAGCCATGGGATTTGTGACGGGCGCGATTGCCGCGCTGCTGTATAACGTTCTAGCCAAGTGGGTGGGCGGCTTCGAGTTGGAATTGGAACCGCGGGCGGCGGCGCTCGTGGCACCCTATCCTATAATTCCTCCGCCGACCCCAGGCATCTAAATTCGTCGGAGGGAGAAACGATAGCACCCGATCTTGCTGCTCACTATCTCGAGGAAGCGCGCCGCCAGATGCGCGGGCACAAGCGCATGGGCGAAGGCGCAATGGCGCAACTCGGGGACCACGAATTCTTCCTCACACTCGAGCCGGAGTCGAACTCCGTGGCCATTCTGGTCAAGCATCTGGCGGGCAATATGCGCTCACGCTTTACCAATTTCCTCACCACCGACGGCGAAAAGGCGGACCGCTTTCGCGACTGCGAGTTCGAAGTGACCGCCGCCACCACGCCCGCTGAAGTCATGAAGTGGTGGGAAGAAGGCTGGGCTTGCGTGCTGCGCGCGATCGAAGCGCTCAAGCCCGAAGATGTGATGCACACCGTGACCATCCGAGGCGAACCACACACAGTTCTGCAGGCCATCAACCGGCAAATCGCGCACTATGCCGCCCACATCGGACAGATTGTGTTTCTGGCCAAGCACCTGCGATCGAGCGAGTGGAAGACGCTGACCATTCCGCGGGGAAAGTCGGAAGAGTTCAAGAAGGTGGCGCCGAAGGCGACCAAGCCGTGAGATTCTTCCCCCATCTCGCCGTGCTCCTTCTTAGCCAGTTGGGTGAGAAACTCGTGGCCCCCGAGGAACCCGTGACCGCCGGCAGCACCGTGGAAGAGCGGCC
>PMUM01000116.1 GCA_003166855.1 Acidobacteriaceae bacterium
CAGGGCTGATGGTCTGCCAGGTATTGCCGCCGTCCGTCGTCTTGAACAGCACATTGGCAGCGTAATAAAGGATGTGCGGGTCGACCGGAGAGAACATCAGCGGCTCGGTGCGGTTGGCGCGGTACTTGGGGTCGCGCAGCGGAATCGGTGTGACGTTCTGCACCTGGCCAGTCGACCAGTGAAATTTCGAGACCTCGGTTCGGCCGCCGCCATACACCACATCGGGGTCGAGAGGATCCGGCGCGGCGTATCCGTACTCGATCACGCCTACGGGATGCCAGTCGCGGAAGGTGATGGCGCCGTCATTGCCGCGACTGGAAATGCAAACCGAGCCGCTCTCTTGCTGTCCAGCGCAGACGTGGTAGGGGAATTGATTGTCGGCGATGGCGTGGTAAAGCTGCGCGGTCGGCTGGTTGTACCAGGAACTCCAACTGGCGCCGCCGTTCACTGTGATGATCGCACCCTGGTCGCTGACGATGAGAATAATGTTGCCGTTGTCGGGATTGATCCAGAGATTCTGGTAGTCGTCGCCGCCGGGGGCGCCGCGGAATCCGGACCAGGTCTTGCCGCCGTCGCTCGACTTCATGGTCACGGTGCTGACTACGTAGAGCAGGTCGGGATTTTTCGGGTCCACCTTCGGGATGGAGAGATCGCCGCCCCCGATGCGTCCGGCAGGACGCGGATCGTCGGTGATCTTTGCCCAAGTGTCGCCGGCGTCATCCGAGCGGTAGACACCCAGCTTTCCCGAGGCTGCGGCCAGAGTGGCGTACAGGCGGCGCGGATCGCTGGGCGCGATGGCTATGTAGACTTGCGAGAGATCTTTCGGCAAGCCATTGGTCAGCGGATGCCACGTGCTTCCGCCATCCGTGGACTTGAAGAGTCCGCCGCCTGTGCCGTTGACTTCGTTGTTGTCTTCCCACGGACCTTCGCGGGCTTCCCACATCGAGGCGTAGATGACGTCAGGGTTCGAGGGATCGATCACCACGTCAGAGGCGCCGGTGTTTTCGTCCTTGGTGATGACTCTCTGCCAGTTCTGACCACCGTCGGTCGAGCGATAGAGCCCCCGTTCTTCACTGGGGCCGTAGGGGTGGCCGAGTACGGCGGCGAAGACCTTATTGGGATCGCGTGGATCGACGGCGAGCGCGGGAATCTGTTGTCCATCGACGAGGCCGACATGAGTCCAGGTCTTGCCGGCGTCGGTGGACTTGTAGATGCCGTTGCCGACGGACAGGTCGGGACGGTGTAGTCCCTCACCGCTGCTCACATAAACGATGTTGGGATCGGAAGGCGCCACCGCGATGGCGCCGATCGACTGCGTCGATTCGTGATCGAAGATGGGGTTCCAGGTGCGGCCGTAGTCGTCCGATTTCCAAACGCCGCCGTTTACTTGTCCGACGTAGAACACGTTCGGCTGGCTGGGCACACCGACGGCCGCGCGGGTGCGCCCGCCACGAAATGGACCGATCATCCGCCACTGCAATTCCTGGTAAGTACTCTCGGGAACCTGCGCGCGACTCTGGATTGCACCCACAAAAGCGGCGAGAACTACGAAAAGACGAAGGACGACGTGCGGTCTGTTCACTTGAGCCCCCTCAATGACCAGCGGCAAACTACTTAGAATAAACCAAAAATGCAGTGATCGTGGCGAAGAGGGGTGAGTATGGGCCAAATAAGTTTGGTGGCGCTCTCACCGCGCGTTTATGATGGCGAAGCTTTCAATCATCATGCGCATTCAGGGTTGGAAAGACTCTCTCACCGACGCTCTTCGCCGTCTCGTTGTAGTTGCTGTAATCTCTACCGCCGCAGTGGCCCAGAACACGGCAATGCCTGCGGCCGCTCGCGCTCCAACAGACCAGGGACTCAAGCCGGTTCTGTCCTACATCTCTTCGGCGTGGGACACGCTGACCCGCTCCATGACGGATTGCGCAAGCGTCGTCGATCCCAAGATCAAAGTGGCGCCCGTGCTGTATTTGCCCAAGGACTTTGCCGAGCCGGCGGCGGTGCAGAAACTCGCGGTCGATTGCGGCGTGCGCGTCGAACATCTTCCTGTCGAGATCCAGCGCCTGGGGCAGATCGATACTTCCAAAATTCAGCCGCACGGATTGCTCTATCTTCCGGATAGATATGTTGTGCCGGGCGGACGCTTCAACGAAATGTACGGCTGGGACAGCTACTTCATTATTCGCGGTCTGCTGCGCGCAGGGCGAGTCGACTTGGCGCGCGGGATGGTCGATAACTTCTTTTTTGAGATTGAGCACTATGGCGCGATGCTCAACGCCAATCGCACTTACTACCTGACGCGGTCGCAGCCTCCGTTTTTGAGTTCCATGTTCGTCGATGTCTACCGCGCTACAGAGAAGGATGGACATCCCGACAAAGCCTGGCTGGAGCGGGCGTACGCCGAGCTCAATAAAGATTACGAGATGTGGACACGCGATCCACATCTGGCGGGGCAGACCGGATTGTCGCGGTATTACGATTTTGGCGAAGGCCCACCCGCCGAAGCCGTGCAAGACGAGAGCGGTTTCTACCGCAAGGTGGCGCAGTATTTCTTCCTGCATCCCGCCGAGGCCGACGACTACGTGGTTGAGACCAAGGACGGTTCAACCCAAGGCCCCTCGATGCAGCCCGTTGCGGGCTCGCCATATTCTCTGCAAGTGTGCGACGTGCCGGTGACCATGGCGCGGGCGGAGTGCGAGAAGGCGAAGCAGTTCAAGCTGAGCGCCGACTACTACAAGGGGGACCGGTCGATGCGGGAGTCCGGCTTCGACGTCAGTTTTCGCTTCGGTCCCTTCGGTGCGGCCACGCACCATTATGCGCCCGTGTGCCTGAACAGCCTGCTTTACAAAACAGAAAAAGATCTGGAGCAGATCAGCCTCTGGCTCGGCCACGCGGACGATGAGAAGAAGTGGAACCGGCGGGCGGAAGAGCGGAAGAAACTCATCGCGCACTATCTCTGGAACGAGGAGCAAGGCCTGTTTTTCGATTTCAACTTCCAGACGAAGCGCATGTCGAAGTATCAATACGCCTCCACGTTCTATCCGCTGTGGGCGGGGCTGGCGACACCGGAGCAGGCCAAGGCGGTGGTCGGGAATCTGAAAGCCTTTGAGCGCCCCGGCGGACTTCCGATGAGCACCGAAGAGTCGGGTGCGCAGTGGGACTTGCCGTACGGGTGGGGAAACATTGAGATGGTGGCGATCGACGCCCTCCGGCGCTACGGGTATGACGCCGACGCGGACCGCGTTTCGTACGAATTCCTGTCGACGGTCGCGGAGAATTTCCGGCGCGACGGCACGATCAAGGAAAAGTACAACGTGGTCACGCGTTCGTCCGAAGCGCACGTGGAACTGGGCTACGAAATGAATGTGGTCGGCTTTGGCTGGACCAATGCCGCGTTTCTGGAGTTACTGCACGGACTCCCGAAGGACATGGTGGAGCGCCTGGAGAAAGAGCAGAACCAGCCGCTGCCATCGGCGAAGTGAAGCTGGTGGGTCCGATGCGACGCCCGTCCTGTGTGCGCGAGTCTCGTCTCTCTGCACTCCTGAAACTGATCCTTGTCTTTCTCAGTTTGACCGCACCATCGTGGCTGCGGGCGCAGACGATTTCCGGAACCGTACAGGATCCCTCGGGCGCTTTCGTGGCCGGTGCGCGGATCGAGATCACCGGCGCAGAACTAGCTCAGCCGGTCGTGCTGTCGTCGGACGCAACCGGGAAGTTTGCCTCTCCAGATCTAAAACCCGGGACCTATTCGGTACGAGTACTGCGAGATGGTTTCGAACCGCTGGTGAAGACCGTAGAGCTGCAGAAATCCGCGCAACTCGAACTTACGCTCACCATCGCCAAACAACAGGTCAACATCTCGGTTGCTGCAAAGAGTACGGCATTCGACAATTCTGATCCGGTCTACCGGCAACTCCGCGCCATCGGACTGGGAGAAACGTTTCGCTTTGACAATTTCACTCTGACTTGGGATGCCGCGACTTTCCAGTTCCAGAAGGGCACGCTGACTTTCCTGAGCCCGGTGAATGGAATGGTAACCGGCGCCATCTTTGTCGGGGAAGGGCATTTCAATCTAAAGCCCGCGATTCCCCTCGACGTCCGCGAACTAAGCCGGCGAACGGGTGCAGGCGAGTTCAACGAAGGCTTCACCGATGTTGTTTTCCGGTTTACCGGGGAAGCGCGCCTGAAGTTCCTGCCGGGATTGGGCGATCGAACCGAACCCGCTTCCGAGGCGGCGGTGATCTTTCACAACTGGCGGGAGAGGATGCGGCAGCGCCGCGAACAAGCGCTGGGTTTCACTCAGTATCTGTTGCAGGGCGAAACCATGGACAACGTGGACGCCGACGTTCTGGCGGCGACCTACAACAGTGCGCACCCCGAATTCTTCAACGCTTATCTTCGCGGCACGAAGCATAAGGATCTCCGTTTTTTCGTGAGGAATCGCGTGGGGGCGTTGCCTCAACTCAATTCACCCGAAGAAGTCGCTCTCATCAACTACGATCCCGAAGGAATGGACGATGGTGTCTGGTACCTGGCGCACTTGAAGACCGAGTACTCAAAGCACACAGCCAGTTCCGCTGAAGACCGCCGCCTGTTTGCAACCCATCGCTACAAGATCGAGACGGTCATTGCGAAGAACGGTCATTTGTTCAGCACCGCCACCATCAGCTTCGAACCTCTGGTCGCAGGTGAGAGAGTGCTGAAGTTTGGTTTGTTGCCCAATCTCCGCGTCACGCGGGTGAGTGACGAGCAGGGGCAGGATCTGTATTTCATTCAGGAGAGCCGCAAGGAAGACGGTTCGTTTTATACCGTCCTTCCCCAGGCGCCGCCTCTCGGCAAGGAACTCTCCATCAATGTCGAATACGCGGGCGACAAAGTATTAGAGCAGGCCGGTGAAGGAAGTTTCTACGTCAGCGCCCGCACCTCCTGGTATCCCAATCTGAATGGATTCGGGGAGCACGCTCTTTATGATCTGACCTTCAAGGTTCCGAAGAAATACAAAGTCATCAGTGTCGGCGCGTTGAAGGACGAGTCGATTGATCAGGACTTGGCCGTCAGTCACTGGATCACGCCCATCCCGGTAGCAGTGGCCGGATTCAACTACGGCGAGTATCAGAAGCTTGACATGCCGGATGACATCACTGGCTACAAGATTTCGGGGTACTACATCAGTGAGTTGCCCGACAACCTGCGCAGGTATCGCGCGCTGCAATCCATGGCGCCGCGCAGCATGACAAAATATGCGCTCGAACAGACGCGCGCCCAGTTGCAGCTATGCAGTTTCTACTTTGGCAAGATTCCCTACGATGAGATCCACATAACGGAGCAGCCGAATTTCAATTTCGGCCAATCGTGGCCTAACCTGATTTATCTTCCCATCTCCGCTTACACCGACTCCACACAGCGGTGGATGCTATTTGGAACCATCAATACCAAATTCACTGGCTTTGTGCAGGAGGTGACGCCTCACGAGGTCTCCCACCAATGGTGGGGCCATACCGTGGGCTGGGCATCCTACCATGACCAGTGGCTGTCGGAAGGCTTTGCCGAGTTCTCCGCAGGGCTGTTTCTTCAGCAGGCCGTGGGGCCGAATTGGACCAAGGACTACATTGAATTCTGGGAGCGTCTGCGGCAGCGCATTCTGGAAAAGAATAATTTTGGCGTCGCCCCCAACGATGCCGGGCCCCTCTGGATGGGACTGCGTCTGATCTCTCCCCGCAGCGAAAACGCTTATCAGAACCTTACGTATCCGAAGGGCGCTTATGTGCTGCAAATGCTGCGCTCACTGATGTACAGTCCTGACGATAAGGACAAGGCATTCATCGCCATGATGCACGACTTTGTGCAGGCCCATCTCGATCACGCCGCCACCACGGAATCGTTTAAGGCCATCGCACAGAAGCACATGACCAAGCTCATGGATCTTGCAGGAAATGGCCGCCTGGACTGGTTTTTTGACGAGTGGGTCTACGGCACTGAAGTCCCCCGATACCGGTTCGAATATCAAATTACTCCGCAGGACGCTGGAAAAGTGAAACTGCACATGACCGTTACCCAGAGCGATGTCGACGACCACTTTGCCATGCTGGTTCCAGTGTTCGCCGATTTCGGCAAAGGCTGGGTCCGCTTCGGCCAAGTCGGAGTTGTTGGTAACTCCACCCGCAGCGCCGATGTCATTTTGCCTGCCTCCCCGAAGAGGGTCGGCTTAAATACGTACAAGGAAATCCTGGAACGGTGAGGGCTCCGGGGCTGCTGGGTTGCGGAACTCGATTCTTGCTTGTTTCTGCAGCATTCCTGCAGGAACGTTGCTTCCTCAATGGCCGCGTTGACGGTTCCCGCCGTCCCACCTAAGATAAAACTCCCAATTCCTAGAGCATGATCAACCAGACCATCTCGCACTACCGCATCACCGGCCAACTGGGCAGCGGCGGGATGGGGGTGGTCTATGAAGCGGAAGATCTCAACCTGGGGCGTAAAGTCGCACTGAAGTTTCTGCCGCCGCAGTTGTCGCGCGACCAGAACGCGCTCGACCGGTTCTTGCTGGAGGCACGCACCGCCTCAGCGCTGAATCATCCGAACATCTGCACGATCTATGCGGTCGAAAAGGCAGGCGAGGGCGCTGACGCGCAATCGTTCATTGCGATGGAGTTGCTCGAAGGGCAGAACCTCGACCACAAGGGCATGTCGGGCCCGATGGCGGTCGGACCCTTGCTCGATATTGCGATCCAGCTAGCCGACGCGCTCGATGCCGCGCACGCCAAGGGCATCATCCATCGCGACATCAAGCCCGCCAACATTTTTTTGACGCCGCGCGGCCAAGTGAAGGTGCTCGACTTCGGTCTTGCGAAACTCACTCGTCCCGACCTGGGGATGAGCACGATCGGCGCCACACAAGATTCTCCCAGCCCGCATCTGACGAGTCCCGGTGCGACCGTGGGCACGATCTCGTATATGTCGCCTGAACAAGCGCGCGGCGAAGAGCTCGACACTCGCACCGATTTGTTCTCGCTGGGCACGGTGATCTACCAGGTGGCGACGGGGAAGTTGCCCTTCGCTGGAGCGACCTCGGCGGTCGTGTTTCACGCGATTCTCGAGCTGGATCCGGTTTCTCCGCTGCAGTTGAATGCGACGCTGCCATCGAAGCTGCAAGAGATTATTGAGAAGCTGTTGGAGAAGGATCGCGACCTGCGCTACCAGTCGGCCGCGGACCTGCGCGGCGATTTGAAGCGGTTGAAGCGCGATGTCGAATCTGGTCGAAAGACTACTGCGGCGTCTGGCTCGGCGTCGGTTCCGGTTGCAGCCAGCCCTTCGGCGCCACGCACGAACGACTCGTCGACAATCGAGGCCACGCGGCCTGCCTCGAGTTCCGCTGTGGTTGCGGCGGCGGGTCGGCATAAACTGGGGACTGGATTCACCGTTCTGCTTGGGCTCGTGGTTCTGCTCGCCGCAGGTTACGGGATCTATTCGCTCGTTACTCGGCACCCGATGCGGCCATTCCGCAATTTCTCGGTGACCAAGTTGACCGAGGAAGGCAAGGCGGCATTGGTGGCGATGTCGCCCGACGGGAAATACATTCTCAGCCTCATGGGTGAGAACAACGGCCAGGTGAGCTTGTGGCTGCGCAACGTTCCCACCAACAGCAACACGCAGGTGCAGCCTCCGGCCGATGTCTACTACAACGGGCTGCGATTTTCACCCGACGGAAACTATCTTTACTTCGTGCGCAGCGATCCCGGAAACGTGGAATTGAAATATTTGTACCGCGCACCGCTTCTTGGCGGCACGCCGGAGCGCCTGGCCGAAGATGTGGATTCCAACATTACGTTCTCCCCTGACGGGAAGCGAATCGCGTTTATGCGTTACGACAATCCCGATCCGGGGAAGTATCGGCTCATCGTGAAGTCGCTCGGCAGCGGCGAAGAAACGGTGCTTACCGGCGGCGTGAATAGTCAGGGACTTCTCAATCCGGCCTGGTCGCCGGATGGCAAGACGATTCTGTGTGTGGTGAATCAGCCCGGTGATGCGCTGAGCGGCCTGATGGCCGTGGACGCTCGCAGCGGTCAACAGCGTCTGGTTCTTAGTTCGGACTCCGGCCTCGCCTCGCCCACGTGGCTTCCCGACGGCAGCGGTTTGCTGGTGTTGGAGCGTACCCGGTCTTCAAATTTCGCTCTGCAGCAGATCGTGTTTGTGATCTACCCGGAAGGCAGAATCGACCCGGTCGCGCGGGACACAAACAACTATTCTGATCTGAGCGTGGCCGCGAACGGTCAGGCGCTGGCGACCGTGCTCAGTGAAGGAAGGTACAACATTTACGTGATGTCGGCGGCATCGGGCGGCGCGGATGCGCGCCAGATCGCGCCCGCGGCGGTGTTTACCAACCTTTACTGGACCCACGACGGACGGCTGATCTACGACAAGGACAGCAAAATGAACTGGGTGAATCCGGGCTCGGGTGCGAAAGGCTCTTTCGCAACGGAGGAGGACGCGGCATCGGGCGATCCCTGGGAATGTGCGGATGGCCGCTACGTCGTCTTCCTTCTCGGCTTGCGTGGTGGCAAGGGCACTTTGAACGTCTGGCGAGCGGACGCTTCGGGCGGGAATCTGAAGCAACTCACGCAGGGGAAGTTGGAGAACTTTCCAGTCTCTGCTCCGGACTCGCGCTCGGTGTATTACATGGACGGAAACGGAATCGTGATGCAGGTGCCGATTGACGGAGGTGCGTCACGAAGGGTGTCAGATCTCGCCATCAATGCGGGATTCTTCGACATTTCCCCGGACGGCCGCACGCTAGCATTCGCCACCATCGATCATGCGGGCGGACACGAGGAGAAACTGACGCTGGTTGCGACCGATACGGGCCAGGTTCAGAAGCAGATTGAATTTCGGAGGCCAAGAAGAGGGATGGTTCGTTTCGCCCGCGACGGCAAGTCGGTGGTGTATCCCATTCGCGAGAACAATGTCGACAACTTGTGGCAGCAGCCGCTCGACGGTTCTGCGGGTAAACAACTGACGTCCTTCAAGGCGGAACACCTCTGGGACTATCACTGGTCCCCGGATGGCAGCAAACTCGCGGTGGTCCGCGGGCACACCGACTCCGATGTCGTGCTGATGCGCGACATGCAGCAGTAAGGCGTCATTTTTCAGTTGCCGGTAGACCCGCCGCCGAGTCGCGGATGCTGGCACACCCGCGTCTCGGCGCTGTTCATCAAGCTGCGATCCGACCCCTCGCCTCAGTCTGTGCCCTAACTCGCGTGTCCTAACGCCCCATGCGATTGCGGTGCAGATGCGGCTCTTGCAGTCGGCTTGGGACGCAGCAACAACCCGGCAGTGATGCCAAGCGGCGCATTTTGCGTCAGGATCTCGAACACGTGGATGATCCGCTGGGTTGTTCCCATCAATGCATTGTGCACCAACAGCGGGGCCAATCCACCCGCCACCCAGATCAGGACGCCAATTGCGATCGCTGTCTGCCAACGGCTCATGCGCAGGGTGTAGATCGCGGGAATCACCGCCAAGGTCATCAAGGCTCCGCGCCCGATCTGGATCGCCCAGAACCATATACCCATAGCTTGGGTGGTTTGCGCGGCCTCGGGATAGTAGCCCTTGGTGAAGTACTGGTAAGTGATCGCTCCGAAGATGAGGTAGTACGCCGCGTAGGCCACTCCACAGACTGCGACCAGCGCGATTGTGCTGGCTACTGAGCGATGCTCGACCGTGCTGTCTGTGGCCCTGGGCAGTTTCAGTACCGAAGCCAGGGCGGCGAGCACAGCGGCCACGATGAAATACATCACAAGGGCTCCGATCAAATTGCGAGCCGCTTGCTCCTTGAATCCCGCCGCGAAAATCAGGGCTTCGGACCAGGTGCAGAGCACGGTAATGATCGCAAGCACCGGTGCGATCACTCCGAACTGCCCCAGCGCACTCCGCGGGCCAAACAACGCCACGGGCACAAAAGCGGCGGCCAGAACAATGCCCGATAACCACCACCAGGCGAAATGACCGGCACCCATAGCTGCGATAAGCATCGGCAACCCGCCGAGAGCGCAATAAAGGACGATTCGTGATTTCATGATGTGCCTCCTTTTCTTTTTCCTTCTTTTTCGTAAGTCGCAAGAGCGTACTGAGTCCACTCGAGAAGACATTCCGTTCCACGGATACCGCACTCGAAGGCCAATCTTCCCGAGGCCGGCACCACAGGCTTGATGATTTCGAACTCTTCGCGCAACGCGTCGATATAGGTCGTGAGCGCAGTCTCCAGCGATTCAAGCAAATTGATGGAGGCCGCCGGGCCGAGAACCGTTTCACTGAAAGCGAAGCGCAGCATGATTTCCTGCTGGCCCCGGACAAGGTCCTCGCGAGCGACCGGGCGCGTGATCCATTGCTTGAGTTCCGAAAGACCTTTCGGAGTCAGGCGGAAGACTTGCCGGCGGCGCAGGCCGGAGCCCTCTTCGATCGTGCCTCGAATCAGCCCCGCCCTTTCCAGTCGCGCCAACGCAGGATAGATCGCGCCCGGACTGTCGCTGTAAGTCTTCATCGAGGTCGACGAGAACACTTTGCGCAGGTCGTATCCCGAAGACGGCTTCTGCAGCAGTCCGAGCAGCGCGTAGCCGAGCGGCGGAATCTTGGTTGAACTCATCTAGGGCACCAGGTGCAACTCGATCTGTCGATGAATCTGGTGGTCGACGGGCTGGCCGCAGTCAAGCAGTGCGGCGTCGGAGCACTCGTGTTGGCGCGTTTGAACCAGATTATTCATGGTCGCCGACAGGATTTTCCCGTCCTTCAAACTGATTTTGAGTTCAACGTCGAAGATTTCCTTGCCGACTCCGACGTCATATTTGCCAGACTGGTCCTTGGCGACCTGGACCCAGTTGTTCGGGGCGTCCGCGACGGGCGTGCGCATCCACTCGGCCGGCAACTTTACTCTCGGCTGCAGTGGAGGAACGTGCTTCACCAAGAGCGTGGCAACTTGGTTCGAGGAGTCGAGCTCCTTGAGCGTGAGATCAAAGTCGATCGAGCTTTCCCCGAGGATCACGTGGCTTCCGTCGGCCCAGGAGGCCGGGATGCCGACCTTGACATAGGCATGGGCCCCCGGCCGCTTCAGGTCACTCTGCTGGATCGCCAACCACAGATCGGCGTAGAAGGTGAGCATGTCGGTGATTGGACCAATCAGGAAAGGCTGAACCAAGCTGAGATTCGGTATCGACGGAGGATTCGCTGGATCAAGCGAGAGCGTTTGGCGAAAGCTGAGGCTCGGAGCAGACAGCGTCATGCCGGCGTTCGACTTGAAATCGGACCAGCCATACTCTTCCACGAAGTGTCCGCTCGCGTCTTTCTTTACGATGCCATTGCCCTGGACTTCATAGGTCCAGCCTTCATTGTCGCCCTTCATGTGGTAGGTCAGCTTCTCGCCCTCGGTGTAATGCCGGACCAGGGGGCTCTGGCTTGTCGTGACCGGAGTCGAGGTTGCAGTAGGTGATGATTGAGCAGATGAGAACGCCGGAACCAAAAATGCGCACAGGATGCTAACTGACAGACCCTGCAAGATTCGTGTGGAGCGATTCATTCCGTGCCTCCAATATAGTACGTAACGTACTATAACGCTGCGTACTATAAGAAGTCAATCCCAAAAGGCCTCCCGCCAAAAAAACTAAGGGCGGCCATTGCTGGCCGCCCTCATTGTCGAATTGTGGCTCGCAAAGCGGTGTTAGACGCCTTTGACGTTCT
Source organism: Acidobacteriaceae bacterium (assembly GCA_003166855.1). Taxonomy (GTDB): domain Bacteria; phylum Acidobacteriota; class Terriglobia; order Terriglobales; family Acidobacteriaceae; genus Sulfotelmatobacter. The sequence goes on from PMUM01000116.1 coordinate 11,725, forward strand.
CAGCTTGCCAGCCCTTAGGGCCTTTGNNCCACGTCAAACTGCACTTGCTGACCTTCCTGCAGGCTGCGGAAGCCGCTGGCCTGAATGGCGGAGAAATGCACGAAGACATCCTCGCCGTTCTGGCGGCTGATGAAACCGTAGCCCTTGGCGTCGTTAAACCACTTCACTGTTCCTGTTTCCATGATGTTGCTGGTTCCTTTTTTGTTGATGTAGCGCTGAAACTTTCAGGGTCTTCTGCAGGCAGGTCACGCGCTGGGTTAAGCGGAGATGCTTGTACTGCGAAGAAACTCTTAAGTCAAACGCAGATAAATTGTAAAGAAAGTGCCCCATAAAAGCTACATAATTTGCTGTAGGCTATGGCTAAACAGTTGATGTGGAAGATGTTATGGTTGGCTTACCCTGTGGAAAAAGTCAGGCGACTTGCGACCTTTTCGTAAACCATTCATCATCTAAACATGCGTTTGAGGATACTGCTGGTTTCGGTTACGCTCACGCTCTCGGCGTGGGCGGGGATTGTGGACGACGTACGCATCGCCCTGATGCAGAACAGCTTCTCCGGCGCGGAGTCGGCGCTGAATGCGTATCGCAACCAGCAGGGAGTCACCGCCGAATATATCGAGGCCTATTCGTGGATGGGGCGCGCCGCTCTGGACCAGGGACAGTACGACCAGGCGGCCGTCTATGCCAAGCAGACTCAGACGCTCGCGCAGGAGTTACTGAAGAAGCGTCCGTTGGATGCCGAGCCACACCTGCCGATTGCCTTGGGCGCGGCGCTGGAAGTTCAGTCGCAGGTATTGGCCGCCCGCGGGCAACGGACGCAGGCGGTAGCGCTATTGCGGTCTGCGCTTCTAACTTACGGGAATACATCGATTCACGACCGGCTGCAGAAGAATCTGAACCTGCTGTCGTTCCAGGGTAAGGTGGCACCCGCGCTGAAGGCTGACCAGTTTTTGGGTGCGAAACTGCCGTTGCCGGCGCAGCTCAAGGGATCGCCGGTGCTGCTCTTTTTCTGGGCGCACTGGTGCGGGGACTGCAAGGCGGAAGCACCCATCATCACTCAGTTGCGGTCGGAGTTTGCCGGCAAGGGATTGCAAGTGATTGGCCCTACGCGCCTTTACGGCTACACGGCGCAGGTGGAACATGCGTCGGCGAGCGATGAACTGCAGTACATCGATGCGGTGCGGCACCGTTTCTATTCCGGCCTGCTCGACATGCCGGTGCCCATCAGCAAGTACAACTTCGACACCTACGGTGCCTCGACCACGCCGACGCTCGTGCTGCTGGATCGCGAGGGGAAAGTCGCGATGTACCATCCGGGAGCACTGCGCTACAACGAACTGCGGGCGGAGATTGAGAAGGTGGCGCGGTAGAGTGTGCGCGGTTGTAGAAGGAAGGCAGTCGCCCGCTACTTTAGGGCATCCTTGAGGTGTTTTTCCTCGATATCGATGTTGAAATACAGAGTTACCTTTTCATTCGACTTTGGATTCGCGGCTTCCATTACATCGTAGGAGTGCCCGTTTTTCTCAGCCATCGATTGTTTAGATGGCATCAGGCCCATGAACCGCAGAACAACATACTCTTCATGGACCTGTATGACTTGGAATGCAGTTTCAAAGCTCTTGCCATCTCCGGGATGCATAATCGAATCCAATAGGCCTTGCAAGACGAGCTTGTGAAATTCCGCCTGCTCTTCATCCTTCAGTTCTCGATATGCGATGTACTCCGCAAAATGCGCGTCCATGTCCACATAGTCAGAGGCCAAGACCCTGTCGGCGTTCTTGAGAGCATCAGCGTAGTTTTTGGAATTCAAGGCGGACATCATTGCCTTCTTCTGCGTGTCCGTGTCAGGACCACCGGGCGAGTCTGCATAGGCAAAGCGCAATTCCTTGAAGTCGACACTCTTGTCGCCAGCTTTAACCTTCGCGACCAAGTCGGCATAGGTTGATTTTGAGGCTGGTGTTCCCTGGCAGAAACTCCAAGCAGAAAGCATGGTCACTGCCAACATTGTGATCACGAGCCGAATTCTCATCGGTTCACCTACAAGAAGAATCGCGCCATTGTATCGCGGACTCTGGCTACACATCGTTGACCTCCGTAAGCCGTCCCGTTTTCACGTCGTAGACAAACCCTCGTACCGGAATATGTTTCGGAATCCACGGGTGCGATTTCACGCGCTGCATCTGCAGGCGGACATTTGCTTCCAGGTCGTCGAAAGCATGGAAGTGAGTGGGTTCGTCTGCGGTGGTTCCCATTTTCTCGGTCAATCGTGCTTTGAGTTCGTCTTCGCGCACTTTCAGCAGGCCGCAGTCGGTGTGGTTGATGATGATGAACTCCTGCGTATCGAGCAGATGGTGCGAGACGATCAGCGAGCGCAGCGCGTCGTCGGTGGCGATGCCGCCGGCGTTGCGGATCATGTGCGCGTCCCCGGGATGCAGGCCCAGGCAATGCTCGAACAGAATGCGGGAATCCATGCAGGCCAGAACGGCGACGTGCCGCTTGGGGCGGACGGCCAGATCTCCCAGCGTGAAATTGCGCGCGAAAGTTTCATTCGCTTTTAAGAGTTCGTCAGCGACGGACAAGTGAGTGCTCCTTAAAGGTTTGTCCAAAATCCCCACTTCTCGCAAAGAACGCGAGAAATGGGGCACCCGGATCTGGGGCGCGTGAGTCGTTGGTTCAGTTTAGTTTACCCGTTACAATCGGCGCGTGAACGTCGGTATGAATCTGGACGAGACGATCGTGGCGATTGCCACGCCCGCCGGGCGCGGGGGGATCGGTGTTGTTCGCCTCGCGGGGGCGAGGGCGTTGGAGATCTCGGCGCCGATGCTGCGGCTGAAGCATGCGCTCGAGCCGGGGCGAGCCGTGTTCGGGGAATTGATCGAGCCAGAAGGGATCACATCCGGAACAAAAGAAGTCAAGGTCCCCACCCCTTCGGCAAGCTCAGGGCAGGCTCTAGCCGCAAAAGGCGCGGCTAGGATGGGGCACCCGTCTTTCTCAACACAATCTTCCGCTCATGCGGCGCGCATTGACGAGGTCGTCGTCACTTACTTTGCTAAGCCGCATTCGTATACGACCGACGATGTGATCGAGATCTCGGCCCATGGGTCTCCCGTGGTGCTGCGGCACATTGTGGAACTTTGCGTTGCGGCCGGGGCGCGGCTGGCCGAGCCCGGCGAGTTCACCATGCGCGCCTTCCTCAACGGGCGCATCGACTTGACGCAGGCCGAGGCGGTGCGCGACCTGATCGACTCGCAGACTTTGTATCAGGCGAAGGTTGCGGCACAGCAACTGGAAGGGGCGCTGTCTCGGCGGTTGCAGCCGATCAAGCAGAAACTGGTGGAACTGATCGCAGTGCTCGAAGCCGGCATTGATTTCGCGGAAGACGATGTGTCGGTCATGCCCGATGCCACGATACTCGCTCACATCGCGGCCGTCCGCGCGCCGCTCGAGCAACTCAGCGCGACCTTCGCTTACGGCAAGATCGTGCACGAAGGGTTGACGCTGGCGATTGTGGGCCGGCCCAACGTCGGCAAGTCGAGCTTGTTTAATCAGCTGGTGGAACGGGACCGCGCCATCGTCACGGCTACTCCGGGGACGACGCGCGACTTGGTCAGCGAGACGGTGGCGATCGGGGGCATCCCGGTCAAGCTGGTCGACACCGCCGGCATTCGACACGCGCTCGACGAAGCGGAATCGATCGGCATTCGCAAATCGATGGAGGCTCTGGCCGACGCGGACCTGGTGCTGGTCGTGCTCGACGCGTCGCAGGGGGAAACGGCGGAAGACGCAGAGCTTCTGCAGCAAGCCGAGAACCGGCCTGTGATAGTCGTTGGAAATAAGAGCGATCTTGGCATGAGTGGTCAGTGGTCACCGGCGGGGGCGCAGAGAGTTCGCACTTCTGCCGTCACCGGGGAGGGTATCGCTGAACTGCGCGGAGAAATCCTGCGTCACATTGGCGGAGAAAGGGGAATTCAGGCGGAGTCCGGCTTCCTGACCAACGTTCGGCACCAAGGATTGATTCAAGACTCGCTGGCGGCGCTCGATGCGGCGAAGAATGCGGTGACTGGAAAAGTTCCGCACGAGATGCTGCTGCTTGATCTCTACAACGCGCTGCGCCCGCTCGACGCGATCACGGGAGCGACCACCACCGACGACATTCTGAACTTGATCTTCAGCAGGTTTTGCATCGGAAAGTAAGACCGGGTGCCCCATCCTTGTCGCGTTTTGTGCGACAGGGTGGGGGAGTTGACTCTCTTCAGCGGGTAATGCAGCACCATTTTAAAAGTCAAAGACCCCACCCTCTTTCGCAAGAAACGCGAAAGAAGGATGGGGCACCCTCGACCATGTTACTTCGACAGCGCCGCCAAGGCATCCCGGAACATCCCGTCGAACGATCCACCTTTGCCGTTTTTCGCAACGACCGCAAGAGCTTTTTCGGCAGCGGCGCGCTGGTATCCGAGGTTCAGCAACGCCGACAGAACATCTTCCTCGGTAGCGCTCATAGCAGGAACGGCGGGCGCCGTGGCCGGTCCCACTTCCGGCAGCTTATCGCGCAGCTCCAGCACCATGCGCTCCGCAGTCTTTTTTCCAATTCCCGGGATGCGTGTCAGCCGCGCGACATCGTTGCCACGAATCGCTCCCACCATTTCGTCGGCGGCCATGCCGCTCAGGATCGTGATCGCCAGCTTGGGGCCAATGCCGCTCACCGTGATCAGCTTCTCAAACAGCAGCTTCTCCGAGGGTCGCAGGAATCCGTAGAGCGCGATCAGGTCTTCGCGCACGTGCGTATGGATGTGCAGCGCGACCTCGGCCCCGAGCGCAGGGAGGTCGGAGAACGTCGGCACGGTGATGACCACGTCGTAGCCGACACCGGCCGTTTCTACAATGGCCTGGTTGGGATGCTTGGCCAGCAGCTTTCCGCGCAGATGAGCAATCATATTTGGGCAAACACGCTCAAGCCATTGTAGCGGGTGGCGGCGTGAGGAGCAGTAGTGGCGCGGGATGGACACTCATCCTCGAGACTCTTAGAATCCAGATAGTTCTGTGGGTGTTTTCTGTGTTTCGACTCGGACTCCGATTTCCGGTCTCGATTGTGGCCGCGCTGGTGTTCTGTCCGGCGTTGGCGCGGGCACAACAGAGCGCACTCGACTTGGAAGGGCACAGCGTAAATCCCCTGGCTGCGGATTCCGGCAAGATTGCGGTGCTGGTTTTCCTGCGCCGCGATTGTCCGGTGTCTGCTCGCTACGCGCCCGCGATTCAGCAAATCAGCAAACAGTACGCCGACCGAGCAAGTTTCTGGCTGGTGTATCCCGACAAGACGGACTCGCCGCAGGCGATTCGAAAATATCTGCAGGACTACGGATATCATTTGCCCGCGCTGCGGGATCCCGATCACGTGCTGGTGAAGCTGGGGCACGCGCAGATCACGCCCGAAGTCGCCGTTTTTGACCACAACCGACAACTGATTTACGACGGGCGCATCGACGACTGGTATGTCGATCTCAGCCGGGCACGGCCTGCCCCGACGACCCACGAACTGGAAGACGCGATCCGCGCGGTGTTGGCGGGAAAACCTGTGGGCAAGAGCGAAGTCAGGGGAGTGGGATGCTACATCTCAGACCTGGAATGAGCGACTGGCTGCGCGGCGCGGGATGGACGCTGATAGCGCTGGTGGGACTGGGTATGGCGAGCACGCTCTTTGGCAGACCGGCCGGGCGTCAGTCATCGCGTGCGCCTTCGTCTCCGGCGGCGCAGTTTACCTACAGCCGCGACATCGCTCCGATCATTTTTCATTCCTGCTCGACGTGTCACCGGCCGGGAGAGGCCGCGCCGTTTTCTCTGCTGAGCTATTCCGACGCAAAGAAACATGCGCGGCAGATCGTGGATGTAACCCAATCGCGGGCGATGCCACCGTGGCTACCGGAGCCGCAGAAGCTGAAGTTTGCAGACGAGCTTCGCCTGTCGGATGCGGAACTCAATCTCATCCAGAGTTGGGTCGAGCAAGGAGCAATCGAGGGCGATCCAGCCGATCTGCCTCCGGCCCCAAAGTTCGTCGAAGGCTGGCGGCTCGGACAGCCGGATCTAATTCTGACCGCGACGAAACCCCTCACCCTGCCGCCGTCCGGCACCGACACGTATTGGAATTTCATCTTCCCGGTGCCGATTCAACAGACGCGATGGGTGAAGGCGGTGGAGATTCGTCCGGGCGACAAGCGCTACGTGCACCACGCAAACATTCTGGTGGACCGGGCCGGCTCCCTGCGGCAGCGGGAGAGCGAGCCGGGCGCGGGTTTCGGCGGCATGGAGATTCGCATTGAGTCGCAGATGTTTGATCCCGACAGCCATCTGCTGTTCTGGAAGCCGGGCACCATTCCTTACGTTGAGCCCGAGGGCATGGCGCTGCGCCTCGACAAGGGAACTGACCTTGTTCTCAATACGCACCTGCAGCCTTCGGGAAAGCCGGAAGTGATCCAGCCGAGCATCGGACTTTATTTCACCTCGCATGCCGCAACCAAGCTGCCGATGCTCTTGCAGCTCGAGAACGACCTGAAGCTCGACATTCCAGCGGGGCAGAAAGATTTCCTGGTGACCGACGAATTCACGTTGCCCATCGATGTTGAGTTGATGGCAATTTATCCGCACGCGCACTATCTGGGAAAAGATATGCAGGCGTCCGCCACATTGCCCGATGGCACGACGGAGACGCTGATCCACATTCCCCACTGGAATCTAAACTGGCAGGCGGTGTATCGCTATGCAGAGCCGGTGCGGTTGCCGAAGGGCACGAAGGTGAGTCTGCGTTACGTGTATGACAACTCGGAGGAGAATCCGCTGAATCCGAATCATCCGCCGGCGCGCGTTGTGGGCGGTAACCGGTCGAGCGATGAGATGTGTCACCTGTGGCTGCAGGTGCTGCCGGTGAACTTTGACCCGGCGCAGGGTGATCCGCGCATGGTGCTGCAGGAGGCCTTGGCGCGGCATAACGTGGAGAAGAATCCTGGCGATTTTGAGGCGCACTACAACCTGGCGGCCATGTTGCAGGCCAAAGACCTGCTCGACGCTGCGATCCGCGAATACGAACTGGCGGTGCGGCTGCGCCCAGAAGACCCCGCCGGAAACAACGCGCTGGGCGCGGCTTTGGTGGCGGCGGGGCATCCCGAACAGGGAGTTGGATATTTTCAGACGGCACTGAAGGCGCGTCCGGATTATTTCGAGGCGCATTACAACCTGGGATTGGCGCTGGCGGAACAGAATGATTTTGAGGAGGCGTCGCAGCAATTTGGTCTTGCATTAAAGTTGCAGCCCGACGATGCCAATGTGGAAGCGAACCTGGGAGCCGCGATGGCGGAACTGGGACGCTTTCCTGAAGCGAAGTTGCACTTTGAGCGGGCGTTGCAGATTGATCCCAACCAGGCGATTGCGAAAGAGAATCTGGCGGCGGTCAAGAAAGAAATGGGTGCGCATTAGAAGTCAAAATCCCCACTTCTCGCAAAGAACGCGAGAAATGGGGCACCCGCCGTGAGGAAAGGGTGCGGAGTTTTTGTGCTTTAATCCTCGGTATGCAGGGAATTCGTAGACGTCTTCTTTTTCGATACTGTCTCTCTGGCGCGGTCTTGTTGCCATTTTCTGTGAGTGGAGTCGCGCAGCAGGCGCCGCCGGTTGAGTCGCCCATGCCGGCTGCGGTCCCGCCGGAATTCGCCGAAGCGCGAAAGCTGATGCAGCAAGGGGACGCGGACAAAGCCATCGCGAAGTTGCAAGCGGTTGAAGCCCGGAATCCCACTACAAAAGGGCTCGACCAGGAATTGGGCACTGCGTACTACAAAAAAAATGACTTCCCGCAGGCGATTGCATATTTGAAAAAGGCCGTCGCTGAAGACCCCGCGAATGACGAGGCGATCCAACTGCTAGGGCTGTCTTACTACCGCGGCGGGCATCCGGCGGATGCGATTCCGTTGCTCGAAAAGGTACAGGGATGGTATCCGCGGGCCAATGCGGATGCCGCGTACGTTCTGGGCATCTGCTACATCCAGACCAAAGATTATCCGCAGGCGCGCAAGGCGTTTGGGAAGATGTTCGACGTGCCACCGGACTCGGCTGCCAGCTACTTGTTTACGGCGCAGATGCTGCTGCGCCAGGAATTTGATCCAGTCGCGGAAGAGTATGCCCAGAAGGCAGCGACTCTCGATCCGAAACTGCCGCTGGCGCACTACCTGCTCGGCGAGCTTTACATTTACAAGTCGCGGATTCCGGAAGCGATCGTTGAGTTTCAGAAGGAATTGGCGATCAATCCAGCGCACGCCGCCACTTACTACAAACTGGCGGATGCCTATTCGCGAATCCAGAAATATGAAGACGCTCAACATTCTCTGCAGCGCTCCATCTGGCTTGACCAGACGGCAACGGGGCCTTTCATTCTGATGGGAAAGGTGCTTGAGAAAAAGGGTGAACTGGATCTGGCTGTGATTGCTTTGAAGCGGGCGGCAACGATGGACCCTAATAATCCCATGACCCATCAGTTGCTGGGTCAGGCTTACCGAGAGATGGGGAAAAAAGAAGAAGCGGAAGGCGAACTCAAACTCGCGGGGCAACTACAAAGCAAACAGAACCCATAGCGCTTTGACTCACAGCGCCGCGGCCTGGTCGCGGCGGCGCGCCTGGATTTCGATAAAGACGTTCACGAGCGACACCGCCGCCGGCGTTACGCCTGGAATGCGCGAGGCTTGGCCGATGGTACGAGGGCGTACGTGCGTGAGCTTTTCCTGCATCTCGCGCGAGAGGCCGCTGACGGAACGGTAGTCGAACCATTCGGGGATCGAGTGCTGCTCGGATTTCTTCAGGCGTTCCATGGCGCGCTGCTGCTGCAGCAGGTAGCCTTCGTACTTGATCTCGGTCTCGACGGACTTGAGTTCGTTGCGGACCTCCGAAGAGAGCTTCACCACAGGGGACACGGAGGACACACAGGGATCTCGTGCGAAAAATTCGGGCGTGAGTTCCCTCAGGATTGGCACGAGTTGCTCCACCTTTACTTCGGGACGCTTCAAAACCTGAGCGCAGGTTTGGCCGACCATCGTGGGGCTGTCGGCGACAGCAGATTCCTCGTCGCTTCGCTCCTCGGAATGACAACGTTCTAACATTTCTCCCGTGATCCGCGTGTTTTCCAGAAGCTTCTTCAGCTTCGCCAACCGCTCTTGCTTCGCCTGAAAATCTGCCCAGGCTGTATCCGAGATTAAGCCCACGCGGCGGCCGTGCGGGGTGAGGCGGCGGTCGGCGTTGTCGATGCGCA